>NZ_AQXL01000126.1 GCF_000376225.1 Effusibacillus pohliae DSM 22757 | reverse complement strand
ACATGTGGAGATCCATATGCGACCATATGGCTTTTAAAAACGAGGTGACCAACATCTCTGTTCCCGCCAACGGGTCGATCCCAAATATTCACTTTTCGTCAAATATTATCCTCAAGCGCTTCGTTCGTGAAAGATGAAAACATGCGTAATGGCGAGAAAAACGAAGAAAACATTAATTCTTTGAGGGAGTGTTCGATATGGTATCCCCGTTTGAAACCGATCTGAAGTGGGAGATGTTTCTGAAGTACGGGAAGAGGCAATTTGTAAAAGGAAAATCTGTCATCTACAACGAGGGCAGCCTGGGAGACGGGTTTTATTACCTGCACAAGGGCTTGGTGAAAATCGTCACCTCCACGGTAAAAGGAAACACCCGATTGTTGAACATCGTGGTTCCCGGCCAACTGCTGGGCATTCAAATCATGGACCGACAAACGCACTTTACTACCGCAATCGCCGTCAAAGACTCGGTGGTCTATCATTTCTCCTGCGAACAGTTTGCGAAACTGATGAATGACCAACCGGAATTACTTGCCCTGTTTGCACAAACCGTCAATCAAAAAATGCGGATTCTTCTTTATGCGATTAACATGAAAGCACTTTCTTCAGAAGAGCAGATCGCCGCACTCCTTCTCAACATCTGCAATGACTTTAAAAACTATGAAGTCCCCCTCACCCAACAGGACCTGGCGAACTGCACCGGTTTAACCCGAATCACCGTATACAAAATCCTGAAACAGTGGAAAGAAGACGGACTGATCGACATCGAGAAACGCAAATTTGTGATCAAGCGGCCGGATCTCTTGCGGATGTTGAATCTGTCTGCACCGACAGCGAAAATAGTTTAGTTCGGGTCGCGTCACTCCTGTCCAATATGCGCAGAAAATGATGTTGGGAAGAAAAGGTGATCGTATGTTAAACCTTCGCTACAAGTGGAAGCCGTTCTTACCGTATGGACAAAAAATGGAACTGAAAAAGAATACGTTCGTGTATCGGCAAGGAGAAAACGGCAGAGGCTTTTATTACCTGGAGCAGGGCGGTGTGAAAATCAGCCTGTTATCCGATAACGGCCACGAGCGTGTCATTGACTACATCCCGCTCGGGACCCTACTGGGGGAAAGCGGGGCTCACAGAGGAACCTATTTGACAACCGCGGTTACCACTACTCCCTCGATTCTCTATCATTTCTCTGACGATGCCTTGGCAAAAGTGTGTAGGGAACATCCCCATGCTGCGATGATCTTCACCAACTCCCATATTTATAAAATACGACTCCTCGCCGAAATCATCTCGTATCTGGACAGCCCGGCCGAACAACAAATGGCTCACTTTTTGTTGAAGTTGATTCAAATTCACGAGAACGAAAACATTCCCATCGACCAGACAGCGTTCGCCCGGTACATCGGCACGTCCCGGATTACGGTAAACAAGATCATCCAAAAATGGCGCCAGCAAGGCTTTATCCAATTCTCCAACGGCGTGATTCGGGTGATTCAGATCGACCGGATTCGAGAGATTCTGACCCAATCGAAAAGTGAACGGCTGGTGCAATGTACGTCCTCGTAGTCCCCTCCTCAGTGGGAGGGGGCGAAATAGCCCTTGGCGGCTTTGGACGTCACCATGTTTTGCAGGCTCATCCGACTACCCCAGCCTCGAATTGGGTTCATGTACCTTTGGCCGAGCGTTTGCCTCCAGCTTCCTCCAAATTCTGCCTCAAGGCAGACACGCTTCCTTTTGGCTAACGGTAGGCGCTCGCCAGCCCCCGTTCGGGACTTGCACCTATAGATGAACGCCCATGCTGGGCGGACAAACAAAAAAAGCGACGACGCTGCCGCCATCGCTTACCGCACTGATTCTTCCAGTTGCGAGCCGATCCATTCGATGATCCGTCTTGACACATCCTGCAGCAAACGGCCGGTCTGAAAACTGAACTCGCTCATCGTTTCGCCCAGTTCGCTCCTGGTCGATTCGATCTGCCGGCTCCACCGGTCGCCGAGCGTCGGTTTTGGCTCCACCACCTGCTTGCCGAGCACCGTCACGCGGATCGCTTGCTTGTCAGCATTCACATGAATCGATTTTGGCGGGCCGCCCGTTCCGACAAGCGACTGGATGCCCAACTCCGCCGTATGAAAGCCACCCCCCACCAGCACGATGGTCATGCAAACGAGACTCGCATACAGCAAAAACCGTTTCACCAGCAACATCGCTCTGAATCCTCCCTTGTCTCCTTCCGCCCTACCACTCTAGCTCTCTTCCTAGTATGTTCGGGAGAATTCCATTCTATACCAACCTGCCCAACTAAGGACGCCCCTGATTGCCGGCGGCCGTTTGTTTGTCTTTTGCCGCTTCGGCGATTACGTTCGCCAGCATGTCGGCTGTCCGGTAACATTCTTCCAGCGTATTGTCCGGACCGCCGATTTCGATCAGCACCGAATTTTTGAACAGATCTTGGTTGTAGCGCGAATCGTAAGCCGGATTGTCCCACTTGTTCTTGTGAACGCCTTTCGAAAGGCCGGGGTACATTTGCTGCAATTTCGCATGCAGTTTCTTGGCAAACTCGGAATTTTCCTGCCAGTTGGGGTTGGAACCGCCAATGATAAAAAAGACCTTCGCTACATCCTGGCCGTTGATCTGGGCGGTAGTGCTCCCGCGTGAACCGGAATCCCGGTGGATGTCAAACACCATTTTGATGCTGTCGTGTTGTTTCAGAACTTCCTGTACCGTCTTGCGCGACAAATCATATTCATTTTGTATATTCCCTTTGTACCAATAATCGTTCTTCGTCTGGATCGCCTCGATATTTTTCGATTTGAGGGATTTCAGGAGACGCTCTCCCACCAGCGTAATGTTTTTGTTCTTGTCATACGCTTTGAGCGGATCGGTCAAACCGAGATCGGGCAAATAAGCTTCCCGGTTATGCGTGTGATAAATGTAAACGAGCGGTTTTCCGTCCGGCTGCATCGGATTCGGTTGTTCCGTTTCGGGCGGTGGCTGATGTTGATCGGGCGTTTCCGGCAGTTTGTCTTCCGCCGGCGGTTCATCGAACCCTTCCGTCAAAGAATTGGAATGGCTCACGGCCATCGCCGAAATCTGACGGTTGAGGATCGATTCCGGATGCTCCGCGTCAATTTCCGTGAACAAATAAAAAAGCATCGAAGCGATGTGCAAACTGGGTTCATTCGGCACACCGGCGCGGTTGGGATCAGCGGAAGCGTACAGCGGAATTTCCTGGCCCATGATGTTGTGCAACGATTGGCTGCTGGCGGAACGGACGATGCGGGCCGCAAAAGAATCGCCGTTGCCGGAGGCCACCAGTTGTACAGCCATCATGCACAGAAAAATCAGCATCGCGGCGACCGTCAGGCTGGTCATGAAAACGATCGTCCGGCCCTTGTGTGTTCCTGCATTCAGTGTGATCGATCGGAACTGCCTCGGCGATCGCGACCGGATCATAGGACTGGCTCCCCCCACCGCTTTCTACCAGATTCCTATGTTGCGAGATTTGCCCTTATGCTTCGCCCGCAAAAGAAAAAGCGCCCGGTTGGACGCTGTCAGCCAGTTTTTATTTTGCTAGAATTGCTTTCCTCAGTCGGTGACATGAATGGCGCCGGCGTTCGTTTTCGCCGAGATGCGAAACTTCCCGTCACCCCGGACAACGGATGCGTTCGGCCCGTGCTGATTGAAACCGGGTCCGCTGATCGATCCCATGTCCGTTTTCGCTTCCAGTGTGACGGAACTTGCGGCCGGATACGAGAGTGTAATCGATCCCATATCGGTCTGCAAATCCCAGTCGCCGCCTACCGGAACGGAAGTTCGCACATCGACCCGGCCCGCATGGGCTCGCACCTGCACATTTTCTTTGATGTCCCTGACAGTGACGCTCCCCATATCGGATTCCAACTCGACCCGGCCCGCTTCCGAAACATCAATCGCTCCGGCATCGCTTTTCACTTTCACGGGACCTGCGATTTTTTCCACCGTCACTTTGCCTGCGTCAGATTCCACATTGACACCGGCCACTCCGGACACCCGGATCGTCCCCGTGTTCGACTTGCAGTCGATCAACATCTTTTTCGGCACCTGCAGCTCCAGATCGACGGCCGGGGTTTGCCAGCCGGTGATTTGCCCGACGGCCTGGTCGTCGATCACAATCTTCGCCTTCTTGCCCTGCGAAACCTGGATCTGAATCTGTTTCGCCCGTTCCTCCGCCGCTGTTCGTGCGGCGGCCGGGACGTGAGCGACCGCCCGCAGATGCACCCGGTTGTCGCCCGTTCCTTCCACCCGAATCTGTCCAAACGAACTCTCGATCGAAAGCGAGTCGGCATCCGCCAGGTTGAGATCCTCATCCCGGAAGGTCACCGTTTGCGTCGGACCCCAGTTGCGGAAAATCCCCCAAATGCCATCCTTGGAAAAAGCGGACGCCGCCGTATTCACCGCATGAAAAACACCGGCTGCCGCCAGAACGAACGCCAACAGGAAAATGCTTTTCCCATCCAGCTTCCAGGCAGGCCCCTCGCCGCTTCCGGCCCGCGACTGCCGCCAGACGATCTCCGCACCGATCGCGATCAGCACCAGCGGCCAAAAATCAAGCACCCGCCCCAGCCAGTCGCTGCCCGTCAGTTTGCCAAGTCCAATCGCCGCCCCCAGCACGATCAGCGTAATCGCCAACTGCAAACTCCCCACTTTTTTAGGCATCCTGCCGTTCCTCCCCGCCGGTTGTCTTTTGCCCGGCTGGCCGCTTGCCAACCTTGCGTTCCCGCTGCAGCATCCAAACCCCCACGCCAACCAGCAGCACTGCTACAATCAAGTCATCGAACCGATGCAGGTAGTAAAAATGAGCCCCCAGTTCCTTCAACAGCAGCAACACACCGAGTCCGATCGCCGTCCAGCCGATCCACTTTTTGTCAGCGAACCAATCGACATTCACGTTGCGGAAAAAAGTGGATTCCGTGTCGATCCATTCCCCCCGCGCCAGCCGGTCCCTTTTTTGCAGCGCGTCGAAAATCCCGTAGAAGAACAGCACCGGCACCAGAAACCCAAGCGGAAAACCGCCCGTCCATCCGCTTAACCAGGCCACTGCGAAGAACAACGCCATCAGTTCGATGCCCTGCCGCGTCAACCCAAGGTACAGATGCCCCAGCCCCGGCAGGAAGGACAGGAAAAACGTAAAAAATTTGCTCTTCGGCTCAATGTGCGCTTCGTCTCTGCGGTTGGCGGCTCCAGTCTTCATATCATGCCCCCCCGCCGACTGCTGTCCGCCCGTTCCCGCAGCCGCCCGCTCGACGCAGTCCGGACACAAAACATTTCCTTTTATAATCGTCACACATTCGCTGCAAACTTCTGTTCCGCACAATCGGCATTCGCCGAGCGCCCTGACGTCAGAATGATATTTGCAATTCAACTTGTCAGCCCTCCTATCGCTGCAACGTTCGAGTGATGTCAGCCAGCCAGATCTCCAGTTTCACTATCGCCTCTGCCTTATACCCGGTGATGGTGGCGTCGATTGCAGGCAGTTTCGGCACCAGCCCGGCAAATCCCTGGAACAACATAAAGGCTGCCACCACAGATGCCGCCATATTGCGAAAATCGGACCCCCGCCAAAAGCTTGCACGACGCGTTCGCTCCACCGGTTCAATCAATGGCTGAGCCGCCGGTATGTCCGCCTGCAGCCGGGCCATCACCGCATCCGCAAAATCGGGGCCGGGATCGGCGAGCGGCAACCGGTCGAGCATCTGTTCCAGCTCTTGCAACAACTCCAGTTCCTTGCGGCAGGCCGGGCAGATTGCCAAATGCGACTCGATAAAATCGTTCTCTGCCGGATCCAGCTCATTGGCCAGATATGCGCTCAGCCGATCTTCGACGTGCCAGTTCGTCATCGTCCTGTTCCTCCTTTCGCAACCGCTCTCGCAGCATCTTCTTGGCCCGGCTCATGCGGGTTTCCACCGATTTTACCTCGATGCCGAGAATCTCGGCGATCTGTTTGTAACTGAGCCGCTGGTAGTGATACAAAATGACCACATCGCGGTATTTTTCCGGCAATTCGTCAATCGCCGCCTGCAGTTCCCTGGATCGTTCCGTCGCCAAAAGCTGCTCCTCCGGGGTGGGGTCTGCCGAGCGGGGCAAATCCTCCTGCAGCGGGGAGATGCTGGCAATGCCCGCCCGCCTCGCCTGCTTGCGGCGAATGTCGATACATTTGTTGGCCGCGATTTTATACAGCCATGACCGAAACTGCGCTCCTCCCTGAAACTCCCCGAGCGACCGGTATGCCTGCAGGAACACCTCCTGCGCCGCATCCCGCGCCTCTTCCCGGTCCGCCAGCATTTTCAGGCAGAGGGTAAAAATCAGCGATTGGTAGCGCACCACCAGTTCGCGATACGCATTTGCATCGCCGCCCAGCACGCGCGCCAGCAGTTCTTCATCCCGCAGTTCCAGGAGCATCACCCCCTCTCGCCTGTTCATCCGATTAGACGCATCGGAATCGGCGAACCCCTTCAAAATCCGAAAAACATTTTTTACGCACCCGCAAAGCCCATCCGTTCACGGAAAAATCCCTTCTTCCGCGCAAAAAAGGGATCGCTCACACTGTCAACCGAGCGGATGGGGGACGACGTTATTTTGTCATTCCGGCAAATTCTTGGTAGAATCGGCATCGAATACTAGCGGACATCCGTCCGTGTGGTTCCAGTATACAGCAATTGCAGAAACGGGGGGCTTTGAGCTTGGAACGATTACGAGAAACATTAAATCGGATCGACGGCAAAGGATACAAGGCGTACAAAGAAATCCTCGGTACATACAGGGGCGACGGGTTTCTGCTGCACATCGACTCCGTACAAGGGGATCCGTTCGCCAGTCCTTCCCGCATCAGGGTGGAAATCCCCAGACAGACGGCAAAACTTCAAGAAGATTGGTACCAACCGGAATCGCGAAGAATCGCGTTTACCGATTTTCTCGCCCGCGAGGCGGCTGCCCGGATCGAGTCGCTGCCGCACCAGCAGCGGGGAATCGGCAACAGCGGCCTGATTTGGATCGATGCTCCCGGCCAGGAAGTGCTGCCGCGGACGGCAGTCAAGGTCGACCCGCAAAAAATCGAGATTCGCCTGTCCGTTGGCCTGCCCGCGCAAGGCCGCACGATCTTGGGCAAGCTGGCTGCCAAAATCCTCTGCGAGGATGTGCCGCATTTGGCCAAACAGACGATCCTGCAATTCGATCGCGATCGATTGCGGCGCCACTTGGAACTGTCTGACCAGCAGGATGCGATCCGCCGGTATCTGGATGATCACGGCTACGTTTGCTTTATCGGCAACGGCTCCATCCTGCCGCGGGAAAGCGGCGTCAGCAACCGGCCTCTGCCGACGAGCCGCGCGATTCCCTTTCAATCACCGTCGTCGCTGGAAATTGCGATTCCGATTCCGCATGCGGAACCGATTCGCGGCATGGCGATCCCGCAAGGTGTCAGCCTGATCGTGGGCGGCGGTTATCACGGAAAAAGCACGTTGCTGAAGGCGATCGAACGCGGCGTCTACAATCACATTGCCGGCGACGGCCGGGAATACGTAATCACCAATCCGACCGCCTGCAAGGTAAGGGCGGAAGACGGGAGAAGGGTCGAGAAAGTCAACATCTCCCCATTCATCAACCAGCTTCCGTTCGGCAAGGATACAACCCGATTTTCAACCGACGATGCGAGCGGCAGCACCTCGCAGGCAGCCAACATCATGGAGTGCCTGGAGATCGGAAGCAAACTGCTCCTGATCGATGAGGACACAAGCGCCACCAACTTTATGATCCGCGATGCCCGCATGCAGGAGCTGGTCAGCAAGGAGAAGGAGCCGATCACCCCGTTTATCGACAAAGTCAGGCAGCTTTATGAAGAGTATCGCGTGTCGACGATTCTGGTTGTCGGCGGATCGGGGGATTATTTTGACGTAGCGGATCACGTGATCATGATGGATGAATACCGGCCGTTTGATGTGACGCAGGAGGCGAAAGCCATCTCGCAACGGATTCAACAGGTGCGCAAAGCGGAAGGCGGCGAGCGATTCGGTGAGATTACGGCACGCGTCGTGCTTCCGCAAAGCTTCAGGGCAAGCCTGGGCAGAAAAGAGAAAGTGGACGCGAAGGGCTTGAGCACCATCGCGTTCGGGACAAGCCGGATCGATCTGTCGTTTGTCGAGCAGCTGGTCGATCCGAGCCAAACCCGCGCCATCGCACACATGATCAAATATATGGCCGATCATCTGGTCGACGGCCGCACCGAACTAGGGAATCTGATCGACCGGCTGTACCGGGAGATCGAGGAAAAGGGACTGGAAATGATCTCCCCTTACCACGGTAAACATCCCGGCGACTTCGCCCTGCCCCGCAAGTTTGAACTGGCCGCCGCCATCAACCGCCTGCGGACGTTGCGGGTGAAGTGAGGGACAGCCGCAGATGCGGCTAGTGCAAAAACATCGCCGCATCTTCCGGCGTTATGGACGAATGCAGCGCCATATTCAGACCATTCGCCACAACAGTCGCAATATCGTCGATAAACTGGTCGATTTCTTTTGGCGTCACCATCAGATTTTGACCGAGCGGCTGCAGGATTTCGTGGATCAGTTGCCGCTTTTCCTGTTCATTGAACCGATCGAACAATTGGGCGCAGGCGTTGTCCGGAACCTGTTGCCCGATGTGGTTCATCAGCAGATCAATCGTGTCGTGCGCGATCGTGACGGCGTCGACTACAGTCGGAACACCGATCGCCACAACCGGAACCCCAAGCGTTTCCTTGTTCAGCCCCTTGCGTTTGTTGCCGACGCCGGCTCCCGGCGTGATCCCGCTATCCGCTACCTGGATGGTGGTGTTCACCCGCTCCAAAGCGCGCGACGCCAGAGCGTCGACCGCGATGACCAAATCAGGCTTGATATTTTCCACAATTCCCTGTACGATTTCGCCCGTTTCAATGCCGGTGATACCAAGAACCCCCGGTGAGACAGCTGCTACAGGACGGAACCCTTCACCCAAAAGATCCGGCATATGGTCATACAGATGTCGCGTGACAAACACTTTTTTCACGACCATCGGCCCCAGGGCATCCGGCGTGACATTCCAGTTACCCAGCCCGACGATCAGGACCTTGGCGTTCTCCGGCAAATCGATAAAATGGCGAAACTCCTCGGCAAATTTTTGCGCCACCTTGTCCTGCAAGTCGGGGTCTTTCTTGCGCAGTCCGGGGACCTCGAACGTCAGGTAGTTGCCGACCTGTTTCCCGATCATCCGCGCGCCGATCTGATCCTTGACCTTCATTTTGGTCACACGGATGCCTTCCTCTTCATAGGAATCCGTTTCGACCCCCATGAGAGCGGGAGTGCCCTGCACCGCCCCCGCCATCTGGTGGGCTTCCACCGCCAGGTCGGTGCGGACCGAATAACTCGACCAGTCAATTTCCTGCTTGTTGTTCGTCATCCGTGTCCCCCTCCAACACCCTTTGTACCGTAAGATTCGCAAAACGGCGGAAGCTTATGCACTTTGCAGTTGCGTTGCCCTCTCACCCATGATAAAATATCCATTGTCCGTCTAAAAAGGATCGTATCTGCTGCTGTAAGGAGGTGAACAGGGTGCCGAACATCAAATCTGCGATCAAACGGGTGAAGATTACCCGGACTCGTACCCTTCGCAACGCCGCGGCGAAATCCGCCCTTCGTACAGCGATCAAAAAATTCGAAGTTGCGCTGACCAACAACGATCTGGAAGCTGCAAAAGATCTGCTTAAGAAGGCTACTCGTTCGCTCGACAAAGCGGTGACCAAAGGCATTATCCATAAGAACACCGCTGCCCGCAAAAAATCCCGTTTGACGAAAAAATTCAACAAACTGGGCGCATAAACAGAGCAAAAAACCCCCGATCCGACGATCGAGGGTTTTTTGCTATTCGGGCGGTCGATCAAGGGGATTTGCTAACTTTGACCCTGCTCGCTCAATTGTTGCTGGGCCAGTTCCACCAGCCGCCGCACCATCGAACCGCCTAACCGGCCGCCGACTTTACCGGCCTGGCGGGCCGTCAATTCCCCGTTGTCTCCTTTCGCAAGCGGTACTCCCACTTGTTTGGCTACCGTATATTTCGCGTCATTCGGATTGACTGTACAAGACACGTTGGGATCCGCCGTATTTTCCTGAATGACTTGGCACTTCAAGCAATCCAGTGCCTCTTTCGCTTCCGGAACCAGCAACCGGTTGCGTCTCCGGGCCACGGGTACCACCTCCCGAACTGACTGTTCTAAAGGTGTCCGAAAAGACAGCGGTCGATACATCCCAGATTCTGCTACCGGTTCTCTCTACCCCGAAACGGTTGCTTTCACTTTACGCGGCATCGTCAGCAAAAACATCTCCAACGCCTGCCTGTCTGTGAGTTGGCCAGTCTTGATTTTGTAGTCGATTTCCGCCAGTTCCGCCAACAGCCGTTCCAATTCCGGTCGCGAAAAACGTTTTGCCTGCTCACCCGCCACTTTGCAGGCATACGGATGGACGCCGATCAGGGAGGCGATCTGTTGCGGCGACAGCCCTCGCGCGATCTGGATCTTCACCTGCAGCATGATGCGCAACTGACGGGCGATCATAAAGAGAAGGTAGACGGGCGCCTGTTTGTTTTTGATCAAATCGTCCATCAAACGCAGCGCTCGCTCGGTCCGCAGACGAACGACTTCATCCACAAACACAAAAATGTCCTGCTCCAGCGTGCGCGATGCCAATCGATTGACGACGTCCTCGTCGATCGTTCCGTTTGCCCCCACGTACAGGGACAGCTTCTCCAGTTCCGTGGCAAGAAACATCAGGTTCGAGCCGCACGTCAACAATAACCGGGAAACGGCGTCCGGCGTGATCAAAACCTGATGCTTGCGGCATTGCGCCTGAATCCATTCGCGCAGTTCGGCCTCTTTCAAGGGAAAAAAGCCCGCCACTTTCCCGTTCTTATACGCCGCTTTCGTGAGCTTCTTCCGCTCGTCCAGCTTCTCCGCGTATACGGTCAGCACCAGCGTCGAAGTGGGAGCCGGATTTTCCAGATACCGCAGCAATGCGTCCGGATCGTGGTCATTGCGGGATGGTTTGGCGCCTGTAAACAGGGTGGCGTTGTGCACGATCACCAGCCGCTTGTCGCTTAAAAACGGCAGCGTATCCGCTTCCCGTACGGCCGTCTGGATCGGCGTGTCGTCACAATCGAAGCGCAGCATGTTCAATTCGTCGCCCGGATTGATCGCCTGATCGAGCGCTTCCACCACTTCCCGGATCAGCAGTTGCTCCGTTCCGTACAACAGATACACCGGATGGATAACGCCTTTTTTGATTTCTATCATCAGTTCGCGGTAGGACATGGCGATAACTCCTAAAAAGCCGCGCTTTCCGAAGAAAAGCACGGCTTTTGCGGTTTTAGTATGATCTTGTGAACTGTTTGTTTTTCTTCGCCAACAGGCTCAGTCCGCCGAGGTTGATCAGCCACTTGGCTTTCGACGCTTCCTTCAAAATGGTGGCGGTGACGCCTTTGGTCTTGAAGCCCTTGATGTTGCCGACGCCCACTTCGGAGCCGATCGACGCCAAGGTTCCCATGTAGTGGAAGACGAATTTTTTCATCGGCTGGCCGTTCATCAGCGCTTTCAGGTTGTCGACCACATGGTCGCCCATCTGTCCTGCCAACTGTGCTGTCGGCGGCAACGGACGGCCGTCTTCGCCGATGAAGCAAGCGGAGTCACCGATCACGAACACGTCCGGATAGTCGACCGACTGCAGGAACTCGTTGACCTTCGCGCGGCCGCGCGGATCGCAGTCAAAACCGGCTTCCGCCAGCAGCGGATTGGCGCGCACGCCGCCCGTCCAGATGATCGTTCTCGCCTCGATTTTCTCGCCGGTCGCCAGTTCCACTTCGTTTTCTCCAACGCGCACGATTTTTTCGTTGGTGCGCACCTGCACACCCTTGCGGGTCAACACATCGAGTGCAGTTTCCTGCAGACGCTTGTCGAGCATCGGCAGAATGGTCGGCGCCGCCTCAAGATTGATCAGTTCGATTTTCGATTCCGGAATCCGATAACGGTGCGCCAAATGCGGCAGGTAGTCGGCCAGTTCGCCGCACAGCTCGACCCCGGTCAAGCCTGCACCGCCGACGACGATCCGCAGCCGGGACGGATCTTTATCGACCGCATAAGCGGCAAAATTGTTTTCGATATGCGAGCGGATTTCCTTCGCGGTTTCCAGGCTGCGCAGCAGCAAGCTGTGCTCTTTCAGTCCCGGAATGCCGAAAAACTCGGGCGCGTTGCCCAGCGCGAAAATCAGGTAATCATACGTATATTCACCGTTTTTGCCGATCACCTTTTTTTCCTGCGGCTTCACCGCCTGGATCTCATCCTTGATGATGGTCGCTTCCGGCCCGTTCAGCACTTCGGAAATCTGCACATAATAAGGTTCAAAATCGTTGCGGCCGCCGGCCGGTTCATGCAGCAGAGTGGTAAAATAATGGTAGGAGTGCTTGTTGATGATGGTGAAGGGGATCTTCGCTTTCTGCATCTTCACCGCCGCCGCCATGCCCCCGTATCCGGCCCCCAGGATCAAAATTTTTGCCATTGTTGCCAGTCCTCCCTTGAAGTCGGCGCTTGCGAGATGATTTGGGAATAGTGTTCGAATAAGTGCTGCGGAACATGCACCAACTGAAGTATGTAGACTTTGTGAAAAATTGTACCTACTTCATTATATCACATTCCCGGATTCTATGTACCACCAAATTGCTACTTTTTTCACAAACTGAACGAAAAATTTTTGGGAGACGAGCTGTACGCCACGCACGCTCTATATTTAAAAGCCGCCAGCCGGCGGCATTACGTGCTTGGACTGAATCCTTTCGTGCTGCAGGTCGCGGTCGGACAGGTGTGGCAATGATCCAGTTGCACCTCGTGGTGGAAACAGGTGTTGCAAGACTGGGTTTCGAGCTGGATGGTCGTGTGTCCGATGCCAAACCGGTTCCACATCAAATCCTGCACCGTACGAATCACATCTTCCCCCTGTTCGATCGTGGTGACGGTCACCGCCAGGTGGCAGGACATCATGATCTGGTTCTGTGTCAACGCCCAGATGTGCAAATCGGTTACCCCGGTCACCTCCGGCAGACGCCGCAGTGATTTTTCCACTTCTTCCGGATTGATGTGCGACGGTGCCGCTTCCAGCAAAATCTTCGCCCCGTCCCACGCCATCTTGGCCGCAGCCAGCGCGATCACCAGCCCGATCAACGCGGACAGCAAACCGTCGATCGGATACCAGCCGGTGAAATAGATCACGGCCGCACCGATCAACACCGCGACGGACGACAGCGCGTCGCCGAGAAAGTGCAACCAGGCGCTTTTCGCGTTCATATTGTCTTTTTCCTTGCCCATCAGGTACGTCAGGGCTGAATAGATGACCAGTCCCAACAATGTGATGGCGAACATCCAGGCTCCCGCCACCGGATGCGGATGGCGAAATTGCAGGTAGCCTTCGTACACGATAAACAGCCCGACCGCCATAAAAATCAGATTGGCCAGAAAAGCGGTCAGGATTTCCACCCGGTACATGCCGAAACTGTGCCGACGGGTGGCCGGCTTGACCGACTGTTTGACTCCCCACCAACTGAGCAGGAGCGTCACCAGATCTCCGGCCAGATGCCAGCCGTCCGAAATCAAAGCCAGCGAATCGGTAAAATAGCCGCCCACCATCTTCAGACCGAACACGGCGAAGGTGAGAAGGATTCCGTAGCGAATGATTCGTTCGGAAACGGCAAATGTGTCATGATGCGTACGATCGTACGTATGCATACGAATCCCTCCTCTCCATTCCAGTGGTTATCACTACTATACCATGAAAAACGGAGAAAGGGAACAAAAACAAGAGAAAATACGCCTATTTTTCAACGAGAATGCTTATCATTGTCTTTTTTGGCCATTTACATGAGATTGAAAATTATTCTCAGTAATAATTCTAATCTAATAGTGATTTTCGCGGGATCAGCAGTTTGCCGAACCCGGACGAACGATGCTGCATCCAGACAAAAATCAGCACCGTCGCAGACACTCCGGCCGCCAGCAGCAAATGTTTGACCGCCCGCCGGGAAAGGGTCGGTGGATCGCTCACGCTGATTCCGGCCGGAACCTGCAGTTTCCCGACTTCCTCGTCAGTTAGCACGCGCTGCTGCGAGACGTTATAAAATACGGTTTTGCGGTAAGTCCGCCAGGCGTGGTCGACTTCAACGCGGGCATACTCGATCGCATCCGGTTCCTTGATCTCCGACAGTTTCTGTTTACGCTCCTGCAAGCGGGCCAGCCGTTGCGACAGCTCGTCCGCCGAGCGCCTTTGCCTGTCCGCTTTTTCTCGAAACAACCGTAGCAGCATGTCCGCGTCCTGCCTGGATAACCGTCCTTTCGAAAAATCGTTCTGCACCACACGAACCGTCCGTTCCACATCCGCAATCGCCGCTGATACGAGCTGCTTTTCCTTTTCGATCACCGCCGCTTGCTGGTCGATCTGGACAATCTCCTGCTGCCGCTCTTCAGGCGACAGGACCTGCGGCAGCGGCAGCCGGTTCCATGCTGCAAACCGTACATCCTCCGCATCGATGCCCGGGTATTGCTGGCTCAGGGCGGATATCGCCTGCAGCTCCCGCTGGCCGACAGCCGCCGGTTCCCGCTGGGCGCATCCCTGGGCGAACGCTAAACAACCGGCAACCAACAAACCGCCTGCGATCCGTTTGCGCTTCATCCGGCTTCCTCTCCTTTCCCAACAAAAAAGCCATACCTTATCGGTATAGCCGTTTGTTATTCTTACTCTATTCACCGGCTGCTAGTTTTATGCCGTCTTGCGAGTTTAGTAGCTTAATTTTTTCACCTGCACCCAGGCACCCCAATTGCTGCCGGCGGACGATTTGCTGCCTGCCGGGGCCGGCAGCGGCTGAACGGTCAGTGTGGCAAAAAAGCAGCAGGTGACGAGGGCGATCAGCCATTTTTTCATCTCGACACACCCCCTATTTGTCTGGTTCGCCGAACCATTGGCCGGTCAGAATGTCGATGTTGCTTGTCGCAAGCGGTTCGGAATGGCTGCAATAGGGGCAGACAAAATACAGCAACCCCTGCACCATATCCCCATACAGGTTGCTTCTGTCCAGTTCCATCGGCGTCTGGCACCGGTCGCAGACCGCTTTTGTCATCGTCGTTTCCCCTTCCGGTATCTGCCCCGTCAACAGCATCTGGGCCAGCAGTCGATTTTCCTGTTCGATTGGATCCGGATGGGCGCGGATGATCCATTCCCAGCGCGGAAACAGATCGCGCCGCAGCATTTGGTCGAGGGTCAATCTTTCCGGTTCCCAGTCCCATTCCGGGGGCAGCTGCTGGTCGTTCATCATTCGGGACTCCACAGCACGAGGTCATCCGTTTCGCGTTCGTCCGCGAATGCCGGATCATACCCGCCCGCCTTTAGTATAGCCACGATTGTTTCGGAAATATCATGAGTGACGGAGTTGGCGTTCTGGTCATCATCGGCCAGATCGAACCGCATGCGTCCCGTCACCACATAAGTGTCTTTATGCCGGCCGTCGATCGATTGCAAAACGGACACCGAGTCCACCTCCCCCGCCTGCTGCACCTGTTGCACAAACTGTTCATCGGTCATCCGGTCATTCGCCGGAATGTGCGCAATGTAATCGACAAGGCACTCGGTTCCGTCCGCCGAGATCACAATATCGGCAAATGGGCTGTTCTCGTCCAGCAAATCAAGGCGCGTGTGGATCAACGTGCTCGTATCCGCCTGCACCGACCCGAGCGGCATGTCCACCCGATTGCGGACGCGTGTGACAGGTGCCCGTTCATCCATGATATCGATAAACTGTTTGACGAATGTCTCGTAATACATGTCGGTCCCCCCAAAAATCAGGTCCGGGCGGCAGGATGCCACTGCAGCCCGCTTTCGCGATGCATCACCCTTAGAATTCGATGAGTGGCAAGCCCTTATTCGTACGCATCTGCGAAAAAACCGGCCGCCCCACGGGCATGCAGCACCCGCAGCCGGCCGGTGAGGGGTCCTCTGCACGAGGTTACTCTGACCGTTTTGCCATCTCCGCTTCCGCAAAGCGGATCATTTTTCGAACCATGTTCCCTCCGATTTTTCCGACTTCCCGGGTGGTCATGTTCTCCCACCCGCGCTCCTGAATGTCGTCGTCAAGCCCCAGTTCGGATGCGACCTCATACTTGAGGTGGTCCAACGCACGGCCTGCTTTCGGATTGAGAACACGTCGGTTGGCCATCCAGTCACCCCCTGTCAATAGGGTGTCATGCAGCAGGGGGTTTGATACCGAGAGACACCCTTCGTTTCGGCCCCTCATTTTTCATGGAGGTCCATATCGCTCTGCAACGGGAAAATCAATCGGGGGGAGAAATCGGCTCGGCCGCTATCGCTGGCTGCACCTGCAAATGTTTGCCGTCGGTGATGACGGTGATTGCGCCGTTCCGGTCGGTCCGCAGGATTACCGCCCCAGCCTGCGACAACCGTTCCAGCAGTTGTTTGTGCGGTTGGCGGTAGACGTTGTGCCTGCCGACGGAGATGATCGCATATCGCGGGTGTACCCGTTGCAAAAACGCTTCGCCGGTTGAATGCTGGCTGCCGTGGTGGGCGACTTTCAACACGTCGACCGGCTCCAGATCCGGCAAAAAATCGGATTCGACCTCCCCCTCCACATCGCCGGTGAAGAGAAATTTTCGCTCGCCGTACTGCAGCTCGAACACTACACAATTGGCATTTGTGTCGCTGCGGGTCCCGGTATGAATCGATCCGGGATGGAGAAACCGCCACGTCACTCCCGGTTCCGGTTGCCAGCCGATCCCCGCCTGCGACCGGTAAATCGGGATCCCCTTCCACCTCGCCGCCTGCAACAATTGCTGATAGGCGGCACCCGGATCTTCATAACCGGAGACGATCAGATTGCGCACCTGCAGTTGCTCTACAACGGCCAACAATCCACGCACATGATCCTCGTCTGCATGCGTGGCAACCATGTAATCGATCGCCCGAATCCCGCGATACCGCAAAAACGGCATGACAATTTTCTCCCCAACGTCAAAATCAGACTGGACGTGCGACGGGATGCCGCCCCCGTCGACCAGAATGGTCAGCCCCTTTGGCGTTTCGATCAGCGCGCTGTCCCCTTGTCCGACATCGAGAAACGTCACGCGCAGCTCCGACGAAGGCCAAAGCCAAAAAGCGGTGAGGATCAGGCCGGCGGTGACCGGCCCGCCGGCAAGCAAACGGCCGATTTTCCAACCGCACGGCGGCCTACCGATCAGCCAGCCCGGATTCGCGTAACGCAACAGGGAGCTGCCAATTTGTTTACGGAACAGAAGCGCCAGCAGGCCACCGTATAGCAGCCAGACAGCCCACACCGGAGGGCTGGGAAAGATCAGCGTCCAATCGGCTGTTGCATCGGCCAGCCAGACAACCGGCTTCACCAACAGCCACATTAGACAGCGGTAGAAACCAAGGAACGGCAGCGCAAGCCACGGATGGATCGCTCCCAGCGCGAGCAGCCCGAAACCGAGGGGTACCAGCAGGCACGTGAGGGGCATGATGTACAAATTGGCCACCAGGGAAAAAGGGGACAGTTCGTTGAAGTAATAAAGCAGGAGCGGTGTCGAGGCAATCTGGGCGGCCAGTGTCACAGCCAGCGCCGGGCGGAGCCAGGCAGGTCCCCGCAACACCCGCGTCAACCGGGGTGTCAGCAGCAGCAGTCCGATCGTTGTCACAAACGACAGCAAAAACCCGATATCGGACACAATCCCCGGATTCCAGAGAGCGGACAGCAAAGCGGCCGTCGCCAGGCTGGTCAGGATATCCGCCTTGCGGCCGAGGGAAGCTCCGACCACCACAAGTGTGGCCATCAAACCCGCCCGCACCACCGACGGTCCCGCCCCTGCCAGCAGCGCATAGAGAAAAATCGTCCCGATCACGACCGGATTGGCGATTCGCTTTGACAGACGCAGCCGCCTCATCAAAGCAAACAGGGTGCCGGCAATCAGCCCGACATTCATGCCGGAAGCGGCCAAAATATGCGTCACGCTCAACCTCTGAAAAGCGGATTCCCATTCCACCGGCAAATCAGCCCGAAACCCGATCACCAGCCCGCCCGCCAACTCTGCCTCGCCCGGAGGAAACAACCGGTGCAGCACGTTCCATAGATGTTCCTGCAAGGGAACGATCGTCAGGCCGTACAAGTTGCTAAGCGTACCGATCTTCAGCAGATCGCCCCGATTTTTAACTGATAAACGGCCGTGAATCCCCTGTCTCTCCAAGTATCGTTTATCGTCAAAACCGCCGGGGTTGCGGGGAGAAGCCGGTTCCAGCAGCACGCCGCGCAGTTCGACCCGGTCCCCGTATACCGGGTCAGGGCCATTTTTTCGGGAATCGGTGACGCGAATCCGGTCTTGCAGCCAGACTGGTTGGCCGTGCTCCGGCTGCAACCGTTCCACTCGGACGGTGTACTGCCGTTTACCGTTGAGAACAACCGGCGTCTCTTCGATCACCCCGATCACCGTTACCGGTTGATCATAGTACGGTTGCAGTTGGTTGGAATGAAACGCACTGTAAGCCTGACTGTAGAGAAAACCGACCGCCGCAAACAGAACGGCAAGCAAAAGGGGCGGGAAAATTCGGCCGCGTTGGCGGCGAACCAACAAAGCGGCGGTGATCGCCAACAGCAGGCAAACGATCAGCCCAATCAGCAGCGAATGGCGGTAGACCGGCGAAAAACAGGCGATTGCAATGCCAGCCAGGAAAAACACGGTCAACTGGAGGAGGATTCGGCGCATGGAAGGATCTTTCCTTTCCGGGGGAGTGATGCGGAGATGGGAGAAAAAAGGGGGACGCTGTCCGATGGCCGCTGCCGGCAGGAGCAATCGACAGCCGACTGGAATAGAGTAGAGGTGGCAGCAGTTGCCCGTCTTGTGCCGACGCGATCGGCGGATCAACGGCGTCTCCGGCCTAGTAAACGGTTAGCCGGTCTTTGATCGCATCCAGCAGCTTCGGGCCGAACCCCTTCACCTTCAACAGGTCGTCGACCGATTGGAAGGGGCCGTTTTTTTCCCGATATTCGACGATCGCTTTCGCTCTGGTCGAGCCGATTCCGTCAAGCGCATCCAATTGCTCAATCGTCGCCGTGTTCAGATTGAGCTTCCCTTCGGCGACAACGGAAGGTTTTGCGGCGGACGCCTGTTCCCCCTTGGCGGGAATCAGCACCGGTGCACCGTCAGCCAGTTTTTGTGCCAGATTGACCGACTGCAAATCGGCCTGCTCAGTGGCGCCGCCGGCAGCCTGAATCGCGTCAACCACGCGCGCTCCGGCGGGCAGTGTATAGACGCCTGGCGAATGAACCGCCCCCTTGACATCAACCATCACCTCGCCCGCCGGTTTCGGCTGTGCCGCATCCTGTTTGCTGCCGGCAGATGCCGCTGGCTGGGGCTGCTCCGCCGCCTTGGGCAACGGAACCTGCGATGCCATACCGGGCCGTCCGTACATATAAACGCCGGATACGAGCAAAATCAGCAGCAATAAAGCGACGACAATCACCTGTTCGCGTTTCGTCAAGCGCAACATGGAATCACCTCTTCTTGCCCCTGCTGCTTTTAAATTCGCTATCCGTTTCCGTAATACCTGCTAAATGGAACAAATTTTTCAAAACTTTCTTGAACGGCCAATTTGCAAGATGATCAAGTTCCATAGTACAATAAGGTTTGATCAGGATTTGAAAGTGAGGAAGCGCAATGCTCACACCCAGCATGGAAGACTACTTGGAAAAAATCTACGAATTGATGAAAGAAAAAGGGTATGCGCGCGTGTCCGACATCGCGTCATCCCTTGCCGTGCAACCTTCCTCCGTTACGAAGATGATTCAGAAACTGGACGAACAGCAATACGTAACCTATGAAAAATACCGCGGCATCATTCTCACCCCGCGGGGTGAACAGTTGGGCCGCTTGATGAAGCAACGGCATAAAATGTTGGAACGGTTCCTGCGCATGCTCGATGTCAGCGAAGCGACGATCGAGAAAGACGTGGAAGGCATCGAGCATCATGTAAGTCCCAGCACGATGGACAGCTTGAACAGCCTGGTGCTGTTTTTCGAAGACTATCCGGAGTGCCTCGAGGAATACAAACAATTCCGCCAAAAGATGAAAGATCTGTCGGCAACAGATGGCGATACGAAATAGACAAACAGCCTCCATGATGAGGTTTTTTGTTTTTACACCTAGAGAGGAGTGACTTCTTTGTCTCGCAAAATTCGCGTCGGCGTCGTGTTCGGCGGCCGCTCTGGGGAACATGAGGTGTCCATCCATTCCGCCCGCTCGGTCATCGAAAATCTGAACCCGCAAAAATACGAAATACTGCCGATCGGCATTACCAAACAAGGCATCTGGCACGTCGGTCTCGAATCCTATCGGGCGCTTGGCACGGACATTCCGCCCAAGCTGCTGGCCAACACACAATGCGAGCAATCGGGCCTGCCGGTGAAAACGGATCCCAGCCTCACGCTGCCCGCTCCGATCAGTGAAGCGTTGGATGTGGTCATCCCCGTGTTGCACGGTCCTTACGGCGAAGACGGCACCGTACAAGGCCTGTTTGAACTGCTGAACATCCCCTATGTCGGCTCCGGCGTGCTCGCTTCGGCCGTCGGCATGGACAAAGCGATGATGAAAACGGTGTTCGCGCAGGCCGGACTGCCACAATGCAAGTATCTCGTCTACCTGCGCAAAAAATGGGAACAGGATCGCGAGCCCATTCTCCGGGAAATTGAGCGGACGCTCGGCTTCCCCTGTTTTGTGAAACCGGCCAACCTTGGTTCGTCGGTCGGCATTTCGAAGGCGCGCGACCGTGCCAGCCTGGTCGCCGCCATTGACGAAGCGGCCCGCCACGACCGGAAGATTTTGGTGGAGGAAGCGGTCGACGGCCGCGAGATCGAGGTAGCCGTCTTAGGCAACGACGAGCCACACGCGTCGGTCGCCGGCGAAATCGTGCCGAAAGCCGAATTTTACGATTACAACGCGAAGTACGTGGACGGAACGTCCGACCTGATCATCCCGGCGGATCTGCCGGAAGAGAAAATGACGGAAGTCCGGCAGATGGCGGTCCGGGCATACCAGGCGATCGACGCATCCGGTTTGTCGCGCGTCGACTTTTTCCTCGAACGGAAAACGGGCCGTTTTCTGATCAACGAGATCAACACATTTCCCGGCTTCACGATCTACTCGATGTATCCGAAGTTGTGGGAAGCGACCGGCCTGCCGTATGATCAACTGCTGGACGAATTGATCCGGCTGGCGATCGAACGCCATCAGGAGAAAAACCGGGATTGACACTCAGCACGGCTGAAGCCGTGGGATTCTTGGGAGCACTCCCGCAACCGAAACAAAACCCCGGCCAAGGGATGGAAGGAAAAATTGGACCCGACATGCTTCGAGAAATCGACCACTTTGTAGGGATCTGACCGTTTTGCCTGGCGATAGGGTTCACTAAACATGAAGGGAGCGGCGCTTTGCCGCTCCCTTGCACTTTCATTTGCACATGCGTTCTTACACTCATTTTTTGAATTTCCCAGAAACCGGATCGATCTCTTTCCGATTCGTCTATAGAATCGTATGATTCATAACGTTCAATTTTCTCTGAAACTTTTTGCCAGCGGGGTCAAAGAATTCGCGCTTGATTGGGAAGCCGGTGCTGTTTTTCCATCTACATTTTCTACTCCATCGTTTTTCCACTTCGCTTCTTTCAATTCGTTTTTTATTTGTTCATGAAGGGAACGCTTTAGCAAACTCTTATTCTCTTAAACCCCCATGCCCCTGGCGGGGCACAATATGACCAATGAAAATCGCTGGATGCGCTATTTTCTCATCAAAAGGTCTTGTCGTCAAGCTGCCAAGCGGCTCCTTCCAACACCCCGTTTTCCAGGCCGAGCGAAATAACGGTTTTCCCGCCATTTGTCACAAGAACCGAGGATACTAAAGTACCATCAGCCCGATAGGTATTGTGGCGTTCACGCAAGTTTTCGAGGTCCCGCAGTGCTCCTCATAATCCCCATTTTTCGACTGCATTTTTATATATTCAACTTTTTTGGTCCCCAATTTGTCACCAGCTTGCATAGCGACTTGATTGCCATTTGCAAGGACATCATTTTGATTATCCGAAACAGTGAATGATACAATCAGGGCACCTACAACAACAACTAGGAAATATTGCAACCCATTTCGTTTGGATAAGTCGTTTCATTTTTTCCTCCCCTTTATCATTTATTGACTTATCTTCCAAAATTTTTTGTTCATTCATACTTATTCCCACAGCTTTTCTTTTGTAATCGCCGCGACTTCCCGCAGCACCCAATACGGCTCGAACAACGCCTCGCTTTTGGCGGCATAGCCGCTGGTCTCCATCCCCAGTTGCCTGGCGATCAGTTGCGCCCTTTTTTGATGAAACCGGTTGGTTACGAGAATCGCCGTTTTCATTCCCTCCCGCTGCATGATCCGTTGCGAGTACTGCAAGTTCGTGCGGGTGGAGTTCGATTGGTCCTCAAGCAACATGGCATCACCCGGCACGCCTTTCCGCTCCAGATACCTGCGCATCGCTTCCGCTTCCGACACGTACCCCGATCCGTGCCCGCCGGACAATATCATCTTCAGCGCATAGCCCTGCTTGTACAAATCGTACGCCCAGTCACACCTTTCCCTGAGCGAGGGACTTGGCTCATACCCCCAAACCTGTGCGCCGAGGACGATGATCACATCCGCTTTCCTCGGCTGAATCGCAGCGCCGAACCGCTCAATCGAGACATACTGCCAAGCTCCGTACAGCAAACCGCCGATCGTGCACACAACCGTGATTTTGCGCAACAAACGAACGCATTTTTGCAGTCGCAACCCGTTCACCTCGAATCCGCCGATCCTGCTACCAACAGGTTACAGGAAAAAAGGGGCCGCAACAATCCTTACCGATGAACATCTCACCAAGTTCGACATATAGTGTGACGACTGCCAAAATAGAAAGGGAGGACTCTGAACCAGGTGATTCGCTTTGCAATCGTCACAACGCTGGTTCCCCGCCGGAAAGGAACCGGCCCGCCGCGGCCGCCGCATTCATTTCGAATGATGGCACTGGAAACGGAAAAAATGGGGATGGTCCCGATCCTCGTGCACCCGGACGATTTTCATGCCGATCACATCAAAGGCTGGATCGGCCGGCAAATCGGCAAGGCGGATGAAAAGTGGGTGCGAAAAACCATGCCGCTTCCCGATGTCGTGTATGACAACGTGTTTGTACATCTCGTCAATCGCGGAAAAACAATCCGCTTGCGCAGGATTTGCCGACGCCGGCGGATTCCGTTGTTTAACCCCTATGTACCGAACAAATGGATCGTCCACCGGATTCTGCAACGGATCCCGGAAACCGCAAGCTGCCTGCCCGTTACCCGGCACGCCCGTGATCCGCAAGATGTATTCGATCTGCTGAACCGATTCCAGACCGTTTATGTGAAACCGGCAGGCGGCTACGGCGGACAAGGTGTCACGCGCATTGCCAAGATGGAAAACGGCCTGTATCACGTGGAAATCGACCGGCTGCACGGCACACGGGTGTGCTTCAAAAAATCGATGGCCGAACCGCAGCTGCGCCGCTGGTTGCGGCATCGGCTGCGCTCCCGCCACATCGTGCAGCAAGCGTTGCGGCTGATGCAGGTCGACGGCGGACAGCTGGACTTCCGCGTCGTTGTCCAGCGGACAGCCGATGGAGAATGGATGGTTATCGGCATCGTCCCGAAGATCGCTGCCGTCGGCGGCGTGGTGACCAATCTGGTGGCGGGCGGCCGCAAAACCAGCCTCGACTGGTTGACTGAATGGGCTAGCCGGCACGGCAAAACGATCCCGCTCCACCGGCTGGAAACGGCCGTGCTCCGCATCGCCGGTGTATGGTCCAAACGGCTGCCGACATTGGCGATTTTGGGATTTGACATGGGGGTTGACGTGAACGGCAAGGTGTGGATGATCGAGTTGAACACAAAACCGGCGCGCTCGCTGCTGACACCCGCCATGCAGCAAAAATCATACCGGGCGTTCGCCGAATTTGCCCATTATCTTGCCACCCGACGTTGACGTTGCCAGCCCCTTTCCGCATCAACCGCCGCCCGTGACCGCGTGAAAAAATTACGGGATCCTCAGCCGCAGGATCCCGTAGTTTCGTCTTCCGGCAAACCGGTCGTATGTTCTTCCACGCGGACGATCGCATTCTGCGAGTCGACAAACACTACCTTCGGCTTCAAAGCGGCCAGCTCTGCCTCGTCAAAGACCCCCATGCTCAGGATGATCACCAAATCGCCCGGTTGAAACAGATGGGCGGGCGGACCGTTCAGGCAGATTTTCCCCGACCCGGCCGGCGCCGGCAGCGCGTACGTTTTCCAGCGGGTGGCGTTTTGCAGACTGGTGATTTGCACGATTTCGTAGGGACGGATGTCCGCCGCCTGCATTAAAAGCGAATCGATCGTGATGCTTCCCACATAATGCAGTTCAGCCTCGGTGACAGTCGCCCGGTGGATTTTCGCTTTGCACATCAGCCGTTGCATCGCTTCAGCTCACGCTCCCCTTCCCCCGTTTGATGATGTTGCAAACGGTTCGCGGCAGTCATTTTACAGTATGACAGTTTCTGTCGTTCCGCCTTTCTCTGCCAAAAAATCGGGCTTGTGCCGGCAAGCATACCGCCCGGTTTGCCAAAAGGAGCTGGACGGCAGCCGTTTCATTTTCGGAATGGTTGTATATTCTGGAGAAGAATGCACCGCGACTGCCTGTTGATTCTGCTGCAAGGAGGTTCATCAGTGAAGGATTGTTGGTTAACTTGCTCCCGTTGTTCCCGCAAACAACCGATCGACAGCCTGCAGGGACAATGTGAATGCGGCGGTGCCCTGCTGGTCGAATATGACCTGGAACAAGCCGGCCGGACATTGACAAAAGAGTCGCTCGCCACCCGTTCGAGCTCGATGTGGCGGTATCATGAGGTGTTGCCCGTCAGGAACCTGCAGTCGATCGTTTCGTTGGGGGAAGGCTGCACTCCGCTGGTTCGCCTGAACCGCCTGGAGCAGCAACTGTCGATTGCAGACTTGCGGGTCAAACGGGAAGAACAAAATCCGACGGGCAGCTTCAAGTCCCGCGGATTTTCCGCCGCCGTTTCGCTGTTGCAGGAACGGGGCATTTGCAAAGCGGCCGTCCCCTCAAACGGAAATGCAGCGGCTGCTCTCGCCGCTTATGCAGCCCGTGCGGGAATCGAAGCGTACGTACTGATTCCGCAAGACTGTCCGGGCATGATTGTGGAGGAATGCATTCACTACGGTGCACATACCTGTCTGGTGGAAGGACTGATTCATGACGCGGCGCAAATCATCGCGGAAGGCAAAGCGGAACAAGGCTGGTTTAACGTCGGTACGTTAAAAGAGCCCGGCCGGGTGGAAGGCAAGAAAACGATGGGATGGGAGATCGCCGAACAACTCGATTGGCGCCTGCCTGACGTAATCGTCTACCCGACAGGCGGCGGCTCAGGCATCATCGGGTTATGGAAAGCGTTTCAAGAAATGCGGCAAATGGGGTTCGTGCAAGGCGACCTGCCGCGGCTCGTGAGCGTGCAGGAAGCGGGCTGCCAGCCGATCGTCGAGGCAATCGGCCTGCATCGTGCTTTCGTGCAGCCGCCCACCGGTCCCATCACGTCCAACCCTACGGGGATGCGCGTTTCCCATCCGCCAGACGGCAATCTGATCGTGTCGATCCTACGCGAAACGAACGGCACGGCGCTTGCCGTAACAGCGGAGGAAATCGCATCCGCGCAAAAAACGCTCGGCGCTCACGGCATCTCCTCCTCCCCGGAGGGGGCAGCCACTCTTGCAGGGCTGCTGCGGCTACGGGAAACCGGATTTCTCTCTCCATCCGACCGTGTCGTATTGTTCAACACTTCCCATGCGCTCAAATACATTCCCTTCACTCCCTCGCGATCAGTGCCGCTGATTCGGAGCTACAAGGATTTTCTGGATCTCCAAAACAGAACGGCCCCGTCGCAGAGCCAGGGCGGTGGGAAAAACTGATGATTGGGATTGGAGCATCCGCGCTGCCGGATGCAATTTTTTCTACAAAAAATCCCCTCTGTTTCGATCAGAGGGGATGAGTTGAGAACGGTCAAAGCGAAGCGGTGGTCCGGCCGCTGTAATAATGGGTATGGGGAATGCGGCCGCTCACCGTGGTGACGCCTTCAAACAAATGGTAATGGCCGCCGCCCGGTGCGGGAATCGCCGGACCGGTCACCCCCCGGATCACATGCATGTGCCCGTCGTCAAATGATGTGATTGTGTAATAACCGTGCGTATGCGGGACACCGCTCGGCGCTGGTTGGGTGGTTCCCGCGTACCGGTGCCGATGCCCTACGTCAAATGAAGTGACTCCCGCAAAATTGTGCACGTGCAACGGGCGTCCGTCCCAAGTGATCAGGTACATGTCATGTGAATGTTCACCCTCCGCATCGGAATCGCCTGCATGATACATAATTCCGAACACCGGTTGTTCCTTTTTTTCCATTCGGACAGTTCCCCCTCTTCGCATGATGGACCATGCTTTACGCTATGTGCAACCGGGGAACGCCGAAACGGCTATCATCCAAACGAATGGAAAAACGGGAGTCGCGGTTACGACTGGGCAAGCATCTCCAACTACCGAAAAAAAGAGTGCATCCGGCATTAGCCATTTGCACTCCAAGAAAATCGTGTTCCGCGTTTACCCGACGACCACATTCACCAGTTTGCCGGGGACGACGATAAACTTCTTCACCTGTTTGCCTGCCACCTCATCTTTGATCTTCTCCCGCGCCAGCACCAGTTCCCGAATTTCATCCTGCGTTGCGTCCTTCGCCACCACTACACGGTCGCGCACTTTCCCGTTGACCTGGATCGCGTATTCGATCTCATCCTGCACCAGGGCGGCCGGATCGAACGCGGGCCATTTTTGCAGATGGACGCTTTCCGGGTGCCCGATCCGATGCCACAGTTCTTCCGTAATATGCGGTGCCACCGGGGCCAGCAGCAGGATCACCGTCTCGATCGCATCCAGCTTCACTCCCATGTCCGCGTTGTGCGGGTATGCCTGGATCGCGTTGACCAGCTCCATGATGGCAGAAATCGCCGTGTTAAACTGGTACCGTTCGCCGATGTCCTCTGTCACTTTTTTGATGGCAAAATGGGTCTGCTGCCACAGCTTTCTGGCGGCAGGTTGCGAAGGATCGGCGGCCGTCCGGGCGGCAAACCGGTCCGCATGGGTTTCCACCAATCGCCAGACGCGGCCGAGGAAGCGATGGGCTCCCTCCACGCCCTGATCGCTCCATTCCAGGTCACGATCCGGCGGTGCAGCAAACAAAATGAAGGTGCGCGCCGTATCCGCTCCGTACTTGGCGACGATGTCTTCCGGCGACACGACATTGCCTTTCGATTTGGACATTTTGGCCCCTTCCTTGATCACCATCCCCTGCGTCAGCAGGCTTTCAAACGGCTCCTCAAAATTGACGAGACCCGCGTCGTACAACACTTTCGTGAAGAAGCGGGAGTACAGCAAATGCAACACCGCATGTTCGATGCCGCCAATGTATTTGTCGACCGGCAACCAGCGGTTCACCGCCTCCGAGTCGAACGGGCCGTCCGCTTTCTGCGGCGACGTATAGCGCAAGTAATACCAGGACGAGTCAATAAACGTGTCCATCGTATCGGTTTCGCGGGTCGCCTTGCCGCCGCAGGCCGGGCAGGCGGTGTTGACAAACGATTCGTTGGTCGCCAGCGGCGATTTGCCGGCCACTTCAAATTGCACCTCATCCGGCAGCAGCACCGGCAACTGTTCTTTGGGCACGGGAACCGTTCCACAGGCTTCGCAATAGACGATCGGGATCGGGCAGCCCCAGTACCGCTGGCGGGAAATCAGCCAGTCGCGCAGGCGGTAGGACACGGTGCGCTTGCCCTTTCCTTCCCGTTCAAGACTCTCCGAAATCTTTTCGATCGCTTCCACCGTTGGCAGACCGCTGAACTCTTGCGAGTCGACCAATACGCCTTTCTCTGTGTAAGCGGCTTGCAGCGGCAGTGCAAGCGGCTCGCCTTGCGGCTGGATGACCACTTTGATCGGCAGGTTGTACTTCGTTGCAAACTCGAAATCGCGTTCGTCGTGCGCCGGCACTCCCATCACAGCACCCGTCCCGTAATCGGGGAGCACGTAGTTGGCGATCCAGATCGGCACCCGCTCGCCCGTTTTCGGATGAATCGCGTATTCGCCCGTGAACAGTCCGATTTTTTCCGCGTCGGCGGAGGTCCGTTCGATCTCCGATTTTTTCCGTACCTCCTCTACAAATGCACGGATCTCGTCCCGTCTCGGTGAAGTTTGCGTAATCCGTTCCACCGCCGGATGTTCGGGCGCCACCACCAGGTACGTTACGCCGTAAAGCGTATCGGGACGTGTAGTGAACACTGTGAGCGTTTCGTCGTGGCCGTCCACCGCAAACACCACTTCGGTGCCGTGCGATTTGCCGATCCAGTTGCGCTGCATCGTTTTTACCCGTTCTGGCCACCCGGACAGTTTGTCCAGATCGTTCAGCAGCCGCTCGGCGTAATCGGTGATGCGCAGGAACCATTGCTCCAGGTCTTTTTTCACGACCTCGCTGCCGCAGCGCCAGCACTCGCCGTCTTCCACCTGCTCGTTGGCGAGCACCGTAGCGCATTCCGGACACCAGTTGACCGCTCCTTTTTTCTTGTAGGCCAGACCCCTCTCGTAAAACAGCAGGAACAACCACTGCGTCCATTTGTAGTAATCGGGTAAACAGGTGGTCACTTCCCGCTCCCAATCATAGGAAACGCCCAATTCTTTCTGCTGGTTGCGCATAAACGCAATGTTGTCAAACGTCCACGGCGCCGGATGGCTCTGGTTCTTGATCGCCGCATTTTCCGCCGGCATCCCGAACGCGTCCCAGCCCATCGGATGCAGCACGTTGTATCCCTGCATCCGCTTGAAACGGGCCACCACATCCCCGATCGAATACACCCGCACGTGCCCCATATGCAGCCGGCCGGACGGATACGGAAACATTTCCAGACAGTAGTAATAAGGTTGGCCGGACGCTTCGACCGTTTTATGGAGTCCCGACTGTTCCCAGTATTTCTGCCATTTTCTCTCAATTTCCGCCGGTTCGTACTTCCGTTCGCTCATCGACATTCCCTCCTCGTCAGTTCCATCAAAAAAATGAAGAAAACCTCCCACCCCAAAGCCTGACGCTAGGGACGAGAGGTTGGAATCATATGGCCTTCCCGCGGTACCACCCTACTAGACAGAGAACGCACGTTTCCCTGTCCACTCGAGATCCGGTAACGGGGACAATCCGGTTACAGGTACTGGCTTTCCCTGTAACAGCTCGGAGGCGAGTTTCTTCGCCCGCTCCTGCCAACTCCCACCACCCGTTGGCTCTCTGCAAGGATTGGAACGAATACTGCTCCTCGTCAGCGCATGTTCCGTAACAATTTGTCGAAAGGAAAGATTTGATTGTTAGTATACGCACTTCGTTCCCCATTTGTCAACCTGTCGCAATCACTTGTCGCAATCACTCAGGTCAGCACACAAAATATGCACAATGGGCCGATCCAATTTTGCCAGCCAATCGGGACGAGGTTCGCTAGTCCGGTTTCCGAATCTGAAACGTCGAGTGCAAGAGCGTCCAGTTTTGCGGGAACGGATTGCCCAGCATCCAATAGCTGATCCCGCCCAGTTCCAGCTCGCGCACGAGGTGAAATTTCGCCAGCACGGAACGGGCGTCTTCAAACCACACCTGCCGCATCTCATTGCGCGGTCCGCGATACATAAACATGGGCGCCGCCGATTCGGCATGAAAATGGATGTGTCCTTTCGCGCGGATCGCCTGTTCCACAGCCGCTTTCGGCGAGATGCCGGTCGCCCGGTTCCCCTCTTCATACGGTGTCGGCCAGTTGTACCCGTACAGGGCAATGCCCATCAAAATTTTATCCGAAGGAATCACCGTGGTCGCATAGTCAAGCACACGGCGAACCATATTCAGCGGGGCAACCGCCATCGGTGGGCCGCCCACCCAGCCCCATTCAAACGTCATCAGGATCACCCGGTCAGCCAGGCCGCCCAGCGTTCGGTAGTCGAACGCGCCCATCCAAGGATTGTTCGGGTCATCCGCCGTCTTCGGCCCGAGCGTGACGGTGATTGGCAATCCTTCGGACGCCGACGCCTCCGCCAGCTCCCGGACAAAGCAGTTAAACGAATCGCGCTCCTCCGGATGCAAATGTTCAAAATCGATGTTGACGCCTTGATATCCTTTTGTTTTGGCCAGATTCACGATGTTTTCGATCGTCTGCCGGCGGATGTTCGCATCCTGCAAAATGACGTGCGCCAGATCCGGACTGAACCTGTCTCCCTCAAAATTGGTGACCGTCAAAAGCGGCGCCACATGTTCCGCCTTCACCCAGTCGATCAGTTTGTCGTCCGGAATGTCGGACAATGTCCCATCCGGATTGACGGAACGATGAAACACCGACAGATACGTCAGGCAGTCGGCCGCATCCAGCAGAATTTCCTGATCGATACCACCGCCCGTCGGAATCATGAACGCGTTCACATCGATCGTTTTCTCGGCACGAAGCGGCACCGGCAGCCAGATGGTCTCACCGGCCACAAGGTTCTGTTCATCGAGCCGCTCGTTGACCGCCTGAATGATGTGCGGCGGGACTCCCAACTGGCCGGAAATTGTGTCGAGCGTGTCGCCTTCCCGGATTTTGTACGGTTCCAGCGTCGACCGCGGCCCGGCCGGAATCAACAGGCTCATGCCCGGGATCAGTTGATCCCCCTGCAAATCATTGGCTGCCCGAATCCGCTCCGCAGTACCCCCATACCGGTTGGCGATGGAAAAAAGGGTTTCCCCCGACTTGACGACGTGGACGAACATGGCCCCTCCTCCTCACAGGCCCCCAACCAAGCGGCGCTCAGCGAATCGCCAGTCCGTCCGCTTGTTTGATAGGGAAGTCATTCAACCACTACCATACTATTCAGAGGACGGGTAGACATAAAACCAATTTTGTTTCGGCAAAAAAATCGCCCCCGCCCCATCCGCCAAATCGGCGGCAAGGGAGGGGGACTCGTCATCACCGGAACACTGCCGAGGCGCCGGCTCCCCCAGGCGCAGCTTTGGAACTTGCCATCACCGAAACACTTCGCCACCCCGTTTGTATTCCACGTCGCCGACACCTTCCCGGACGTTGGCAGCCCGTGCAGCCACGAAGAAAAAATCGGACAGGCGGTTCAAATAGCGGCGCACTTCTTCATTGATCGGTTCCTGCTCGGCCAGTGTCACCACCCGACGTTCCGCGCGGCGGGCAACCGTACGGCAGACGTGCAACGCGGCAGAGACAGGGGTACCTCCCGGCAGGACAAACCGTTTGATTGGCGGACATTCCGCATCGTACCGGTCGATCCACTGTTCAAGGCGGGTCACCATGTCGGCGGTGATTTTGTACGGGAGCTGCATGCCTTCCGGCGCTTTCACCAGAGCCAGGTCGCTGCCCGCATCAAACAATTCGTGCTGGATTTCCGTCAAATCGTCGATCATCTCTTTGTGTTTCGACCGATCCATCAGGGCGATCGCCTGGCCGACCAATGAGTTCAGTTCATCGACGGTTCCGTACGCTTCCACGCGCACGGAATCTTTTCGCACCCGACCGCCGATGAGGCCGGTCATCCCCTTGTCGCCTGTTCGGGTATAGATTTTCATCTTCCAATCCTCCTTGGCACGAGGCCGAATCATGAGTGTACACTTACAGCTTGTGACTGAAACTCCCGCATCATCGACAACAATTTTTCCACGTCGATCGCCGCCTCGACGATGTCGGCCCACCGGTCGAACGCTTCCTGCCGCCTGCGATGGTTGGAGGTGGTGCGGCCGATCGGCGGCAACCCTTTTTGTTTGCGAATTTCATCGAGGAGAGTTCGGCGCCATTGGTCGTTGTGCAAAATGCCATGCAGATAGGTGCCGATCACCGTGCCGGCGGCGTTGACGGCTCCGTCCTCTTTTTCCCGATCCGCCTGCAGCAAGCGGGCAAACGGCTGCACATTCCCGCGCTGCGACTGCCCCATATGAATTTCGTACCCTTCGACCGCCATCCCCGACAGAGCGGCGGCCGATCCCGGGAGCGGCAGCACAGTGCCCCGCACCTGGACCGTCGTCTTGTTTGGCAAAAATCGGGTGGTCACATCGAGCAGCCCCAAGCCCGCCATTTCCGGCACGTTCGACTCCACCAGATCCGGGTCAAACAGCTTTTTGCCAAGCATTTGGTACCCGCCGCAGATGCCGAGGATTCGCGTATTCGGCCGCAACGCGCGGATCTGCTCGGCCAGCCCTGATGTTTGCAGCCATACCAGATCATCAACCGTATTTTTCGTCCCCGGCAAAATCAGCAAGTCCGGCTGCCCCAGCTGATCGGCAGCCGACACAAAGCGAATCGACACATCGGGCTCAAACCGCAGCGGATCGACATCGGTAAAATTGGAAATGTGCGGCAGCCGAATCACCGCGACGTCGATCTCGTTTGTTTGCGACGGGGCTGATAGCCGGTCGAGCACGACCGAGTCCTCACTTTCGATATACAGGTTACACTGGTAAGGGATGACGCCGAGCACAGAGATGCCCGTCTTTTTTTCCAGCCAATCGAGGCCCGGCTGCAGCAGCTGAACGTCGCCGCGAAACTTGTTGATGACAATCCCCTTCACCCGTTCCCGTTCGTCCGGATCCAGCAACTCCAGCGTCCCGACGATCGAGGCGAACACCCCGCCCCGGTCGATGTCTGCCACCAGCAGCACCGGCGCGTTCGCCAATTTTGCCACTCGCATATTGGCGATGTCGCGGTCTTTCAGGTTGATCTCGGCCGGGCTGCCGGCGCCTTCGATGACGATCATCTCAAAATCGGCTTGCAAGCGGGCGAGTGACTCCTCAATGATCCGCAAACCGGTCGGGATATAGTCCCGCCGATACTCCACCGCCGACATGTCGCCGATCGGCGCTCCCCGCACCACCACCTGCGAGGTCATGTCGCCTTTCGGCTTCAGCAGAATCGGGTTCATGTCGACGGTCGCCCGCACGCCGGCCGCTTCCGCCTGCACGCCTTGCGCCCTCCCGATCTCTTTGCCGTCCTCCGTGACGTAGGAGTTGAGCGCCATATTTTGCGATTTGAAAGGAGCCACCCGAAATCCCCGCCGCGCAAAAATCCGGCAGAGCGCGGTACACAGCAGACTTTTCCCCGCATCGCTGGCCGTTCCCTGCACCATCACGGTCAATGCCAAAAGAAAATCCCCCTTTCACTCGCGAAAAGGGGACGCCATTACCCGATACCCCAGCTCGCGAGGGTCATCTGTCCAGAATGAAACAGGGGTCTGGCTTTCACAGTGGCGCGTCCGCCCGGGAGTTCCACCCGGTTCCCTGGTTGATTCGGTTTACATCCAGTGTACCTGATAATGTGTGGGAACACCACAACATTCGACGTCAGGGAGGATTTTTTATTTTTCACCAGGCCATGTTGACGAAATAAAATGGCCACAACCGTCGATTTTTCAGTGGCCATTTACAACCGAGTGAAATTTGATGGATGCGCTCGTGGCAACAATCATTTGTGCTCAAGGCGTTCTGCTGGGTTTCAATTTCGCTTATGAACGCCGAAAAGTAAATCACTTTGGAGGACATTTTCATAATCTCAAGTTTGACACGATGCCCTACAAGAATGCCCACCGCTCTTGAAGCGGTCATCGAATACAGCAAGGAATTGAAACTGCCCATGATCCGTAAACATATCGAAGAGTATGTCCAGGAGGCGATGCAGCAGGATATAAGTTACGAGGAATTTCTGGCCCACCTGCTGCAGAAGGAATGTGACGCCCGGCGGGAAGCTTCACGGTACAACCGGATTCGCCTGGCGGAATTTACGCATAAGAAATATCTCGAAGATCTGGTCGTTGGTGATTTGCCACAGATGAACAACACTGCACCAACCGGAAGTCGACAGCACACCTGTTTTTGTTTATTATGGAAAATGGATCCCGACACTGGGGCAAGTGGTACTGTGCCGCTGCACCACACGGCACGCCGCTGAGGAAAGGAGGTTCTGCGGTGGACCGGAAGCAACCGTTTCACACGAAGCAAGTCTCGGTGACCAAGATTTTCACGTTCGACTCGGCCCACCGGCTGGACGATTATATCGGAAAATGCGCCAATCTGCACGGCCATACGTATAAACTGGAAGTGGAAGTGAAAGGCCGCACCGATCATCGGGGGATCGTGATCGATTTTACCGATCTGAAGAAAATCGTCAACGAACAGATCATCTCCAAGTACGATCACCAGTTTCTCAACGACCTGCTGCCGTTTCACACGACCGCCGAAAATATGGTCGTCTTTTTCTTTGGGATCATCGACACTTACCTGAAACAGCTGGAAGCGGCTCCGCCAGTTCGGTTGCAGCGCGTCCGCTTGTGGGAAACGCCGACCTGCTATGCGGAGATCACGCGGGAGGATTTCGACCGTGAAAGTGAATGAGATTTTTTTCTCGATTCAGGGGGAATCCAGTTCGATCGGCCTGCCGACCGTGTTCGTCCGGTTTACCGGCTGCAATCTGCGCTGCACCTACTGCGACACCAAATATTCCTACTATGAGGGAGAACCGGATACGCCGGAAGGGATCATGGAAAAGATTCGCTCCTACGGCGTCAAACGGGTCTGTCTGACCGGCGGCGAGCCGCTAATTCAGCCGCGCGAGGAGATGCAGCGGCTGCTCGACCTGCTGGCGGCAGAAGACTACGAAGTGTCGATCGAAACGGACGGATCGATCGACATCTCAAAAATTTGCCTGCACGACCGGCAACGGTTCATCCTCGACATGAAAGTGCCGTCATCCGGCATGTCGGACCGGATGGATTTTGCCAATCTTCGGCGGATCGTGCCGGAACGGGACGAGATCAAGTTTGTCGTCGGCAACCGGGAGGATTATGAGTGGTCGAAACGGCTGATCGCCAACTACGATCTCGACCCGGCGAAAGGGTACCGGTTGATCTTTTCCCCGATTTTCGGGGGTTTGACGTATCGCGAGCTGGTTGAATGGGTCCTGGAGGACCGATTGGACGCCCGCTTCCAGGTGCAATTGCACAAGATCGTTTGGGATCCTCAGCTACGGGGGGTGTGAGCATGCAAGCAAAAAATAAGGCGGTGGTCATCCTGTCCGGCGGCCTGGATTCCACCACCTGCATGGCGGTGGCCCAGGACGGCGGGCTTGAGCTGTGGCCGCTCACCTTTTTTTACGGACAAAAACATTCGATTGAGCTGGAATCAGCAAAGCGGGTGGCCGCCCACTACGGCTGCGGGAACCGCCACTTCATCGCCGATCTGAACGGTCTCATCCGCGGTTCGGCCCTGACGGACGCGGACAAGGACATTCCGGTCGGCCGCACGGAAGCCGAGATGCAGGCGGAAATTCCGTCCACCTACGTACCGGCCCGCAATATCGTGTTTCTGGCGGTGGCGCTTTCCTACGCGGAAGCGATCGGCGCGGAAGCGATTTACATCGGCGTCAACGCGCTGGATTATTCGGGTTACCCGGATTGCCGGCCGGAATTTATCGAGGCGTTTCAGGAAGTGATCAACAAAGGCACGGTGGCGGGCGCGCACGGCGACGGCATCCGCATCGAGGCCCCGCTGCAGCATCTGACGAAAGCGGACATCGTCCGCCTGGCCAGCCGGTTGAACGCGCCTTTGGAACTGACCCATTCCTGCTACCAGGGCACCGACCCGGCCTGCGGCGTCTGCGATTCCTGCCAACTCCGCATCAAAGGGTTCAAGGAAGCGGGCGTGAAAGACCCGGTTGCGTATGCGATCGAGATCGATTGGTAGCCCACTCTCTGTTGTGCACCCGTTGTGCAAGGCGTTGTTCAAGGTGACTGATCCCGCAGGCTGACGATCTTCGGGTTCAACGGGGTCTACCCAAAAACACTGGTGTAGCCCCCTTACCCGCATCCGAAACTAGACACATCCCGACGGTTGATCCTTAGACGAGATGGGTAGTTTTTCATGGGAATCTAAGTAGTGAACTGCATCAGCACCTGTTTATCACTTTTTCGATTGTAATTTAACTATAACTCCCCCTTTTTTGTTCTCTAAATAATGTTCATCGTACAGAAATTCTTTTACTAAATAATTTTGACCATTAATATTTATCTCATCACCCACCTTGTAATCTTTCTTTTTTCCATCTTCGCCTATCACTAGCTCATCAATTTTTCCTGTCATTTTATTCGCTTCAAAACCCCATTTGGTTCCATCCACCGCAATTGCAGGAAGAGTGACTAGAATCTCATTGGGCAAAGAATTTTGTCGGTTACATCCGGTCACGCTAATCGTTAGTAGCAATGTGATAAGAACTTTTTGCATATATACCCCCTTAACGGAACTAAAAGTTGCAAACCTAGTTTATAATTAGATTTATAACTACTACTTTCCTTCTTTCACAGGATGATATTGTCTGACAGGGGGCTTACTAGGTGGCTCTATAACAAAATTATTTTCAACTGCAGGAACAACTGCTGTAAAGTTCGCCTGCTTTTCATTAACGGAACACGCAGGTCATGACGCCATCCAAAGGACGAAATGTGTGTGATCCAGAGCCAAAATTCGAGTACCGAAGGATTAAATTCAAAACAAAATGGAGCCTGGCCTGATACTTGAGGACAGCGTCACGGATTCAGGTGTTTTCCTATTGAGCCAGAAACCGGTTTCAAATCGTTCCCAAGAAGCCGGATCCTTAACGAATGGGGGCAGGAAATTACCGGCCCCCGGATACCGTTTTTGATATGCCTCCCCCTCCGTATCGGTGTCAAACAGGTTGATTATACCGGAGCAGATTGCCAATTCTGTCAGGCCAAACGTATCTCGAATGACCTCTGTTGTCCTGGATAAGCGGGCTATCTATTTCCCACAGCAATAACTATTTTTTTCAACATTTCAATTATATCAGCAAATTGAAAGACATAAATCACTGACGTAATAGCGATCACAACTAGGCTGATTGTTTTCACCCAATCCAAAAAATCCTTATCTATTTGTTTCATAACGCACCTTTTTATTAATAATCGTGACTAACGTCTATCTTTATCGAGCTGTCAGCAGGCCCATACGCACTATCGGATCTTTGGAAATTGCCAAATTCTCTGATATCCATATCCGCCCAAGTACCGTATGATTTCCAAGTTGTTGCGGGTTGAAATTGATCCCCGTTAATATATCCAAAATTCTTATATACCTCCCAACGCCCGTAATCATAAGGCTGAGAACCCATTTCATCAACTATCGGGTTTGAGCTCATGCTGAACTGCAATTGTACATTAAACGGATACCCAAATGTAACTTGATAAGGGCTTGTACTGCTGTCTTTGGGTCCCCATTCGAGGATGTAATCAGTGTCCCAAGGGATGTCGTGGTCTGTCTTCAGCTTTTTACCATACCAACCATTATAACCTTGAATGGTAGTGTAATCTTTAATCAGGAAGAAATCATAGTCGGCAACTGTCTCATCTTTGTTTTGTTCCAAGACCCAATCGGTGAACGTTTTACCAGCTAATAAAGCTTCTTGGCCAAGTCTCTGATAATATGCCGACGCTTCAAATCTATAAGGAGCCGTCGCCACAATGACGTTATTTCCTGCCAAAACTCTATTCTTTTTTATAAAGGTTGTGGGCTTGTTCGCTTTATTGGCTTTGTCAATCACGTAAGAAAGGTTATCCAAGATTTCCCGTAAGAAAAGACCTTCATTTGGTTCCAATTTGCCATTTTCCGATGTTACGGAAATGGACACAACAGACAACTTATGAGGTGAATTCTCGTTAAGAGTATAACCAATAATATCATATTTGTTTTCATCTTCAGTAAGGATTTTGTTAGGGTTTTGTTTTGGCTTCCCTTTTTCTTTGGCAATCTTGTCCTGACCGCCGTGTGTAATCTTTTGCTTATTGCCTTTGCTGTCTGTTACCGTGGTGCTTATCTCATTTAGGCCGATTCAGGGCGACAAGCTGAATCAGATGGCTCCAGGAGAGCTTGCTCAAGAAGCCGCGGAAGGTGCTTTCGTCAGGAAAACGGTCGGATACCGATGATGATCTGGTAACCGGGATCCGACTGTAGCGCATTCATGTGCTGAAAACGCGTGTAACCGAGAACGCACAGTCCAGCAGATGATCGACGAGCGTTCCGGCCCTGTAGATACAGTTGGCTTAAGGTGACGGGTCGCAGCTTCTTCACGATCTTCTTGATCCGACGACGCTCCTGGAGGATTTCGATTCGGCGTTCACGGCGTGTTTTTTGTTCTGGCGCATGGTTCGATGTCTGTGTTACCATGTTGCTAAGGACACTTCCTCTCGTGGTTATTTGTAAGGTTGCTTTAACCATTTGACAAGAGGAATGCAGTGTCCAGTTTTTTCGCAAAAAAATTAACAACTTTTTATGACCAATAAACCTTAATATGACGCGGTTACTTCAGCTTTCGAGCCTGTTACTTTCCGAATCCATGTTCAAGCTACTGTGTACAACTAGATAATATTGTATATAACATCCGTCAGTCAATAAAAAATTCTAACTTAGCTTAAAAAAATTTGCTTCCTTATACTTTCCCGCTTTTCAACACGTCTCGCAACACGTCCGGATAGCCGGTGAACAGGCCGGTCACGCCCCAATCGAGAAGCCGCTTCATGTCTTTTGCGTCGTCCACCGTGTACGGATGGATCAGCAATCCGTGGCGGCGCACTTTTACCACGTAGGCCTGATCGATTTTGCGGTAGTTGGGCCCGACGCCGACCGCATATTGCTTGATCCGGTTCAACTCCGCATCGGTGATCGTTGCTTTGCCCGGTGTTGCCGGATCGTACCACATCAACTGGATCAGCGGAATCGCCGGATTCAGCCGATGAATTTTTTGCAGGCTGTGCGGGCTGAACGACTGGATGATGACGTCCGGCGGACGGCCATCTTGTCCAGTCAGTTTGTATTTGGCCAGAATCCGCAGCAGTTCCTCCTCCATGCCGGGATACAACCCCGGTTCCTTTGTCTCGATATAATAGTGCCCCTCAGGTCCGAATGTCTGCAAAATCTCTTCCAGGGTGGGAACCTGCAACCCGACATAAGTGGGGTTGGCCTTGTCCGGATGTTTCCGATTGAACCAGGACCCCGCGTCCAGCCGTTTGATCTCCGCCAGCGTATGGTCTTTCACGTACCCCGTTCCGTTGGTGGTACGGTCCAGCGTTTCATCGTGCATCGCGACCAGGACGCCGTCTTTTGTCATCTGCAGATCGATTTCAATGTAATCTGCCTTCATCTGGACAGCCTTCTCGTAAGCCGCCAGTGTATGCTCAGGCGCATGACCGGAGGCGCCGCGGTGGGCGATGTTGAGAATCTTGTCCGCAGGCGACAGAAGCGCCGACTGATCCGACTGGGCGGCGAAAGTCTGCGGCGTCGGAGCGCTGATGGCCAGCACCACCACCACCGCCAGAACAGCGCCGGACAGACGTTTGAACCACTGCTTCATCGTTTCATCTCCCCTGCCAAAAACAAAAAACCGATCCGCCAGGATCGGCGTCGGGATTCAGGAAGACATTTTCAGTTTTTCCAGCACTTTTTCCCCTTCTTTGTAGATGTCCCCGGCCCCCATCGTGAGGAACACGTGGTCATCGTCCACCCGGCTCATCTCTTCCAGCCAGTCGATCAGCTTCGCCTTCGGCACGTACGTGACGCGCGGATGGTGTTTTTTCGTTTCTTCCACCAGATCGGAGATGTCGATCAGTTTTTCTTTCTCCCGTTCGGACGCGAAAATGTCGGTCAGCACCACCCAGTCGGCCGCCTGGAACGATTGCGCGAATTCGCTCAGCAGCTTTTTCGTGCGGGTGTAGGTGTGCGGCTGGAAAATCGACACGACGTTCGCGTGCGGATAACTTTCTTTGACGGCATGCAGCGTCACGCGAATTTCCGTCGGATGGTGGGCATAGTCATCAAACACCAGATGCTGGTTGAGCTGCCCCTTCAGCTCCAGCCGCCGTTTCACCCCGACATATCCGGTCAGCGTCCGCTGCATCACGGAAAACGGCACGTTGTAATACAAACCGACCGCGACCATCGCCAACGCGTTTTGAATGTTGTGTTCGCCCAGGAGCGGCGTTGTCATGTCACCCAGATGTTCACCGTGGACGTATACCTTGAACTGGCCGGGCCCTTTCTTCACCGCGTACACGTCGTTTTCCTCCGACAGACCGTACGAGATGACGCGGCAAGGCGCCTGCAGGTTGCGTGCCAGGTTGTCGCCGCAGACGATCAGGGCCCCATCCTCCGGCAGTTTCGCTGCACACTCCTGGAAAGCGTTGAACGTGTCCTGAATGTCCTGGAAGTAATCGGGATGGTCAAAATCGATGTTGGTGACCACCATCACCTTGCCCTCGTAATGCAGGAAGTGCCGTTTGTATTCGCAGGCTTCCACGACCAGTTGGCGGCCTGCCCCGTAACGCGCGTTGTTTTTCAGCGTTTCAATATAAGAGCCGACGACGATCGTCGGATCCAAGCCGGCATTCACCAGGAGCGACCCCACCAGTCCGGTCGTGGTCGTCTTGCCGTGCGTTCCGGTGATCAGAATCGTTTCGTATTCCTTTGTCAGTGCCCCCAGGAGCATCGGATAAGTCAGGATCGGAATCTGCCGTCTGCTCGCTTCCTGCAATTCCACGTGCGCCAGACTGTATGCGGCGGATGCGCATACGATGTCCGCCTGCCGCACATTCTCATGGTGGAACGGCAACACCTCAATACCTGCCTGCTCCAGCAGCTTATCGGTAAAAAAGGTTTCCGTCACGTCGCTTCCCGTGACCTCGTGGCCTTTTAGTTTGAAAATCTGAGCGAGTGAACTCATGCCCGAACCTTTGACACCTGTAAAATGAATCCGCATTCCGTTGTCCTCCACCAATCCTAGAATCATCTGTCCATAGTTTGCCCTGCTTAAACCCAATTTACAAGAGCGATTTCCCCGATATCCTTATGATTTTTGTTTTTTATCAGGGCGAAACCATCTTCTACAGATTTCGGTCAAGGCTCCCGTTTTTCGCCCGTAGGTCCAACCCATATCTATACTATACGGAACAGCAGCCCAGCGCTACCGAGAACTAGGCAGAACAACCGACACCGTCTGCGCCGCCGGTTGAAAATGCTCCGCTATCCGCCGGTTTACCTGCTCGTGCGTCAGTTTCTCCAACACTGTGATCGAATCGAAGAAATCGGCGTCCTTGAACTTGTAGGAAGTGAAGTTGCGGGCGATATAGCGCGGCGAATCGATTCCTTCGAGAAACTTGCCGATCAATTTCTTGCGGCTCATCGCAAACGCGTCCGCCGGAATCCCCTGCCGGCGCACCTTGTCCAACTCCTCGTTGATGATCTCCATCATCCGGTCAGGGTCTTTCGTATTGCCCCCGATCACCGAGAAACCGTATCCGGTCGTCACTTCATACTCCCAACTGAATCCTTTGTCGATCAATCCCTCGTTAAACAGACGGTTAAACAGCTCGGCGCTGCGCGAAAACAGTGCATCGAACCCGACAGCTGTCGCCATCTCCCGCTCCAGCAGCGCCCGGCCGGACACCCCGGGATTCACTTCCTTAAAACCGAACAGGCAGCGCGGGATTGACACGGACAAGCGGGTTTCCACCCTTGGCTTCGCCGCTTCCGCCGGCTCCTGCGGGTATTTGCGGATAATCTCGCCTTGCGGCGAAAACTGTTTGCGTGCCTGATTGTCGGCCACCAGCCGGATGACTTCCTGCGGATTGAAAGGCCCCACCGCAAACAGCAGCATGTTGCTCGGGTGGTAAAATGTCCTGTAGCAGTCCATCAACAATTCCTTCGTGATTTTTCCGATGCTTTCGACCGTCCCGGCGATGTCGATGCGGATCGGATGTTCCTGGAACAGCCCCTGCAACACGCCAAAATAGGAACGCCAGTCCGGATTGTCGTCATACATACGGATTTCCTGGCCGATGATGCCCTTTTCCTTCTCCACGTTCTCGTCCGTCAGGTATGGCCGCTGGACAAAATCAAGCAGGATCTCCAGATTCTCTTTCAGGTGATCGGTGGCAGAAAACAGGTAGGTGGTCATGTCAAACGTGGTGAACGCGTTGGCGGATGCGCCATATTTTGCAAAATCGCGAAAGACATCGCCGTCTTCCTCCTCAAACATTTTGTGTTCGAGAAAATGGGCAATCCCGTCCGGCACAACGATCTGCTGATTTTGGCCCGGCACCACAAACTCGCGATCGATCGATCCGTATTTGGTGGAAAATGTGGCAAACGCCTGTTGAAACTCCGGTTTCGGCAGGATGTAGACCTCTAGTCCGTTGTCCAACTGCTCGTAATACAATGTTTCCTGCAATTGGTCGTATCGAATTTCACGCATGGGCCGCCACCTCTTTCTTGTCGCGCAAAAAATACACCGTATCCAACTGCACCTGGTTTGCGATCTGCACAACCTCTTGTTTTGTCACCTGTTGGACAAGCCGGATCAGTTCCTCGACCGTCCGCTGCCGGCCGGACACGAGACCGCCGGTGTGGATGTCGACCAAATTCTCCGGTGAATCGAGAATGGTACGGAACGAGTTGATCAGGCCGTTTTTCGTGAACTCCAGTTCCGTGTCGGTGATGTTTCCGTTTTTCATCTCTTCCAGCTGCTTTTTGATGATCTCCAGCGCTTTCTCATAGTTTTCGATCTGGATGCCCGATTGGATGTAGAGGATTCCTTTGTAGGATTCAAGTCGGCTGGACGCGTAATAGGCGAGCGACGCTTTTTCCCGTACATTGACGAACAGCTTCGAGTGCGGAAAACCGCCGAGAACTCCGTTGTACATCAACAAAGCGGGATATGTATCGTCCGCATGGGTGACTTTCGTGCGCAGGCCGATGTTCAATTTTCCCTGGTTGACATCCAGCCGCTCCACGATCTCTTTCACCTGCTGCGGCCGCACGTCCGTTTGCGTCGGCAACAGTTCGGTTCTGGGCGTCCGGGTCTGCGGAAAATACTTCTGCACGAGAGCGATCACCTGTTCCGGCTGCACATTTCCCACCACATACACGTGCATCGGCGCCGTCTGCACAAGCTCCTGGTAAACGGAAAACAGATTTTTCCCGTCGATCCCAGCCAGGTCCGACTTGCGGCCGAGTTTCGGGATCGAAAACCGTTCGCCTTTTGTCATTTCCTCAAGACAGCGTTCGGCCGCATAGACGATTTTGTCGTCGAGCAGCGAGTCGATCCGTTTCGCGTGCTGCTCTTTTTCCTTTTCCACAAAATCAGGCTTGAAACCGCCCGCTTCCTGCACCGGCTGAAACAGGACTTCCGCCAGCAGGGAAAATCCATTTTCCAACAGCGGCTCCGCTTGCTTGAGGTACGTTTCGTTGGCGATCTTGAACAGGAATTCGACGATCTGCCGTTCTCCTTTCTTCGAGACCGTTCCGGCCAGCGTCGCCCCGTACAGATCGGACAGCGCCAACTGGATCGACTCGGCGGTCGGATGCTGCTGCGAACCGCGTAGCAATACATGCGGCAGCATCGCCTGTGAGGTCACTTTCGCTGCCTCCAGATCGGTATGAAATGTGACAACGATTGTATTCAGCTTGAATTTGGAAGTCGGCAGCACATGTACATGAATACCGTTCTGCAGTTCTGAAACAAAATTCAGCAACTTGCACACCGTCCCCTTAAAGGTGATCGAACCAGCACAATTTTAGTATGGTCATATGTATGCAGGAAAATCAATCCACACGCCAAAATTTGAAAGACCCTGCTCAAACTGGAGACAGGGCCCGGTTGTTTGCCTTTATCCGCGGCGCAGCTGGCTTCTCACAGCCGCTTGCGCAATATCGAAATCCATGCGGGTGATTATCGTCGATTCACGAATCCAATTTTGCACTTCCCGACTCATCGTTGGAGATACATATTTCGGAGCGCCGTATTTTTCCACCAGTTCCTTTTTGGTCAGGTGATGCTTTGCCATGCAATGATAGTTGGTGAGGATCTCCATCAGTTCGCCACATACCGGACACTGAAACATCGTTCATTCCTCCTAACGGCCTTCCGTGACAAGCGGCCTGAAATAAAAGGTAGTCCCGCCAGTATCTCCATATAGAGTTTTCCTTTTTTCAGTCTACTTTTAAAAGTGAAAAACTGCAAGGGACTCTGGATGGAATTTACAGCCAATGTTCGTTTCCCCCCTCCGCTTTGTAGGCCTTTGGACACGCATCCGGAGTCCCTTCCCTTTGGTAGTACGCTATGCCGCTGCCGTTTGATTCATTCATAACCCGTACCGCAGAAAATGAAACAAAAAGAACGAACATTGCGAGGGAAGGGGAGTGCACCCCTGCGCGCAATGTTCGTCCTGGCAGACGCTCATTTTTTCAGTTTTTGCAGCAGATCGACCAGATATTTCAGGAAGATGCCCAGCGCCCCGGCGTAATAAGCGATCTGCAGTAGCCAGCCGGTCGGATCCATCGGCATCATGTAGGCAATCACCAACAGCGGCAGTACGCTGTACAGGATGCCCGATTTGAGGAAATTGGTGAATGTGCCCAGATCAAACGATCCCCCTATGAATGCCCGGATGACGCCCAGCAACACATTCAGACCGATCGCCGCCAACACCAGCCAAAGAGCGTACAGCAAGAGTCCGGATACCATCGTTTGTTCCTCCCCTTGTTTGATACAAGCATCGTTTGGTATCAATTTATGAAGGAAGGGAGGAATGTTCGATAGGCATTCGCGGATTTTTCCGCTTAGCGCATGATGAACTCCTGCGACCAGTAGATACGCATGCTGCCGCCGAATGCGACGCCGCAACCGATTTCGGTGTAGGCGGGGTTCATAATGTTGCGCCGATGCCCCGGCGAAGCGAGCCACGCTTTCACCACTTCTTCCGGCGTTGGCTGTCCCGCAGCAATATTTTCTCCGGCCGCCCGGTACGGAATTCCGTATGCGCGCATCATATCAAACGGCGACCCGTACGTGGGGCTTTGATGGGAAAAGTATCCGCGATCCCGCATATCCTCCGATTTGTGGCGGGCCATTCGCGACAGCTCCCAATTCGACCTCAGCGGTTTCAACCCTTGCGCCGTCCGCGCCTGGTTGGTCAGCTGGATGACGCGCTGTTCAAAACTTTTCACTTTCGGATCGAGCCGCGGGATCAGCAACCGCTGGCCGGGATAGATCAGATCCGGATTTTTCAGCCTGTTTTGTCCGATTATGTCGTCCATGCCAACCTCAAACCGCTGAGCGATCCGCCAGACAGTGTCCCCCGGTTGGACGGTGTACGGAAAGGGCGCCTGTTCGGCGAACACCGGTTGTCCGGTGAACAGCGCGGACAGGACGACCAGCACAGCCGCGATCCATCGCTTCATCGAATGACCTCCTCCAATTTTGTTGAAGACTCTTTTCGTACATATTGTTGTACTGACATATGCCCGAAAACTATGGTAAATTTAGGTCAAGGAACAGCAACAAACTTTGCAAAAAAAGCGTATCCCAATCGGGTACAATGGAAGCAAGTACTCGGAGGAATCGGGGTGTTCCCTTGCAGTTTCAACTGTTGGTGTTTGTCACCGTCGTCGAGAAAAAAAATTTCTCGCGCGCGGCGGAAGCGCTTAATCTGACGCAGCCGGCCGTTTCGCAACAGATCCATTCACTGGAAGAATATTACGGCGTGAAATTGTTCGAACGCAGCAGCAAAAAAGTGGAAATGACACAAGCGGGAGAAATCCTCTATGACTATGCGGTGCAGATCCTGCAATTGCACCAGGAAGCCCGGCAGGCGATCAACAATCTGATGGGACTTGTGACAGGCAAACTGATCATCGGGGCGTCGCTGACGATCGGCGAGTATGTGCTTCCGCGGCTGCTGTCCGTGTTTACGCGGCAGTTTTCGAATGTGGAAGTCGCAGTGTCGATCGGCAACACGGAAGTGATTGCCGACAACACGCTGAACAACCGGATCGATGTGGGACTGGTGGAAGGACCGGTCAACCCGGCGAATCTGATCATCACCCCATTTTTGCAGGATGAAATGGTGCTGATCGTGCCCGCTTCCCACCGACTCGCGTCGGGCAAAGAGATCGAAACGGCCGAATTGGCCGATGAAACGTTTATTATTCGGGAAGCCGGCTCGGGCACCCGGTTTGTCGTTGAGGAAGTGTTCCGCAAACTGGAGTTTCAACCGAAGCGGGAAATTCAGTTTGGTTCGACGCAAGCGATCAAGGAAGCGGTGGAAGCCGGACTCGGCGTCTCATTCATCTCGAAATGGAGTATCCAAAAGGAGTTAAGGCTGGGGACTTTGTCCGTCGTGCGAGTACGCGGTCATTCGTTTACCAGGGAGTTTTCGGTGATCTGGAAAAAAGGGCAGTTTCAGTCGCGAGCAATGAAAGAATTCGTCAATCTCACCCTGTCTTCCAATTTTCATTCGTCTCTGGAAGTGGCAACGCCCTCTGCATGAGGGTCCGGACCATCAAAAAAAGCCTTACCCAATCAGGCAAGGCCTTTTTACAGCTGGCGGAGAGGGTGGGATTCGAACCCACGAGACGGTTTCCCGCCTACACGATTTCGAGTCGTGCTCCTTCGACCAGCTCGGACACCTCTCCAGAACCACCCCAGAAAGTGACAGAAATGCTACTGGATTTCACTCCGGGTACTTTCTGGGAACTCCGAAAAAAATCGGAGGCATGTTATGTTTGGTGCGGCTAATAGGAATCGAACCTATGGCCCCCACCGTGTCAAGGTGGTGCTCTCCCTCTGAGCTATAGCCGCATATTCTTGTCAGTCGGGACCTTCATGCATCGTCGATGGTGCGGTCGAGAGGACTTGAACCTCCACGAGCTTGCGCCCACAAGAACCTGAATCTTGCGCGTCTGCCAATTCCGCCACGACCGCATAAACTTGTGACAAGTTATATCATACTGCCGGCTTCCGGCAAGCGCAAGTGTGACGCTTGAACAAAACCGGTCGAATCGATTGTTTTTCTGATTTTTTCTGGCTCATGGCCGGTTTCTCTAGGGTTTGCAGCAGATCCCGTGCAACTCGGAATAAAATACCGTTGACATGAATAAATATTCAAACTAAAATACAAGTAACCTAAGATTTCTTAGGTGACCCACCTTCGTTTGGTTCAGAAAAAGAGGCGCTTCCCCAAAGCGCCTCTTTTTCTGTGTGCATAATCAGTGTTGCAATAACCAAAAATAACCGTGCCAAACAGACCGCAGCCAAGCGAGAGGAAGGATCAAGATGGAGCGCTTTGCATTCATACTTCACCCGTTACGCTATCAGGACTTCGCCCGCAAAAGCCGGCTGCTGCGCTGCATCCCCGGCGTGGTTCTGGAACACGGGTGCAAACACCTGAAACCCTGGTGTGTATCGCACATCCGGGGCCTCCAGTCGATCACCGGCACACAGGCGGAAGGCTGGTTTATTGTGGTGCCGTTGACTCCCCGCATGATTTTGCAAAGCAAGCGGTCATTCGTGATCGACCGGATCGTCCACGCGTGCGAATTGGCGGAGCAATTGGGGGCGGGCATCGTCGGCCTCGGCGCCTTTTTAAAAATCGCCAGCGGCCACGGCACCGAGGTCGCCAAGCGTGTAGGCATCCCGGTGACAACGGGCAACAGCTACACGGCGGCGTCGGCGATCGAAGGGACGATCAAGGCAGCCTTGCGGATGGGCATCGAGCCGAAACGGGCACGGGCGGTCGTCATTGGAGCGACCGGCAACATCGGTTCCGTCTGCAGCCGCTTGCTGAGCCCGCATGTCGGCGAACTGACGCTTGTAGCGCGTGATGTCACACGGCTTGAAGCATTGGCCGATTCGTTGCAAAACAACGTCCGGATCGAAACTGATGTTAACCGTGCCGTGCGCGGCGCCGATATGATCATGACCGTCAGTTCGGCGATCGACACGCTGATCGATCCCGATCTGCTAAAACCGGGGGCGGTGATTTGCGATGTGGCCCGTCCCCGCAACGTGTCGGAACATGTCTATACGAAACGTCCAGACGTGCTGGTGATCGATGGCGGCGTGATTTCCGTCCCGGGAGAGCATCTTGACTTCGGCCTGAATTTTGGCTTTCCTCCGAAAACAGCCGAAGCATGCATCGCAGAAACGATGATGTTGGCACTCGAACGGCGCTATGAATGCTTTACGCTGGGCGACCACATCGATGTGCACCAGGTGCAAACGATTCATGGGCTGGCTCACAAACACGGGTTTCAGATCGCCGGCTTTCGCCGTTTCGAAAAAGCGATCAGCGAGCAGGAACTCGAGCAAATCCGCCGCCGGGCAGGTCGGCCGGAACCGTTGTTTGCAGGTGAAGTGGCGATCAGCATCGTATGAATCGGCATGCAGATAAACCGTCAGACGAGGGGGAAGCAAACATGGATATCCATGCGATGGAACGCAACGTGCAGGAATTTGTCCGGCAGCGACTGGCGGTCGGCGAGAGCTTTCCGACAGCGTACGATGTGGCATCGCGGCTGGGGATTCCCGTGTCGTTGGCCGATCGCGCGCTGCGCAACCTGAACCCGTCAGGAACGATTTCCTATCCGTACACGCAGAGCACCGAATTTTGATCAAGAAAAACTCGGCTAAAAACCCCGCCACAACATTCCGGCAAAAATCGGGGACCCGGCACACAACAGCCGGGTCCCCAGTTTGTTATCAGTTGTTGGTCGGTTGGTTCAATGTGCTGTGCTGGCGGCTGTAGCCAAAATATATGATGCAGCCAATCACCAGCCAGATCAGGAACGCCGCCCAGGTGTCAAACGGCAATTGCGTCATCAGGAACAGGCAAAAACCGGCGGACAACAGCGGTACAACCGGAACGAACGGAACCCGGAAAGCACGCGGCAGATCCGGCTGCTTGTACCGCAGCACGATCACGCCGATCGAAATCAGCGTAAAAGCGGCGAGCGTTCCGATGTTCACCAGTTCCGCCAATTTGTTGAGAGGGAAAAATCCCCCCAGTACAGCGGCCACAACGCCGACCAGCCACGTGCAGACGTAGGGCGTCCGATACTTCGGATGCACGGTCGAGAACACCTTCGGCAGTAGCCCGTCCCGCGACATTGCGAAGAAAATCCGGGTCTGGCCGTACATCATCACCAACAGCACGGTGGTGATCCCCAGGATCGCGCCAAGCGACACAAACCCTGCTACCCAGTTTTGCCCCGCCGCCTGCAGCACGAGTGAAATCGGAGCCGGATCGTTCAGCTTCGGATACGGCACGATCCCTGTCATCAATGCGGCCACCACGATATACAACAGGGTGCAGATGGCGAGCGACGCGATGATGCCGATCGGCAGATCCCGTTTCGGATTGCGCACCTCTTCCGCCGCAGTTGCGACCGCGTCAAATCCGATGTAAGCGAAGAACACGAACGCGGCTCCGCCAAACACCCCGCTCCAGCCAAACGGCATGAACGGCGTCCAGTTGGCCGGCTTCACATACCAGATGGAAACGGCGATAAACAGCAGAACCACTGTCACCTTGATGACCACCATGATATTGTTCAGGCGGGCCGATTCTTTGACGCCGCGGCTGAGCAGCCAGGTGATCAGGAGCACGATCAGAAACGCCGGCAGATTAAACACGCCGCCGGGTTGGTCAACCGACGCCAGGGCAGGCGGCAGATGGATCCCAAAACCGCTCAACAGTTTCTGAAAATAGCCGGACCAGCCGACGGAAACGGTGCTGACCGCGAGCAAATATTCAAGAATCAGGTCCCAACCGATCACCCAGGCGACCAATTCACCCAAAGTCGCATAACTGTATGTGTACACACTGCCCGAGACCGGCACCGTTGATGCGAACTCCGCATAGCAAAGTGCCGCAAAAGCACAAGCCAAACCGGCGATGATAAACGACAAGATCAGCGCAGGGCCGGCTTTCGTCGCCGCTGCCGTTCCCGTCAGAACGAAAATCCCCGTGCCGATGATGGCTCCGATGCCCAGCATGGTCAGGTCAAACGCACCGAGCGCCCGTTTCAGTTGGTTCCCTTTTTCCTTTTCTTCCAGTAATTTGGAAATGTCTTTTTTGCGAAATAAGCTCATACTCAACTCCCCACTTTGCGTATTCTCTTGTTATTTGCTTTTCTGGAAAAAAGCCTTTTTCATTATAGCAACCATTTCGACAATTTTCTACAGGAATTTTACATAAAAAAATAATAAAATATTAACAAAACAAAAAACGGCCGGAAAAGCCGTTTGTTCAGGAGCGTGATAACTGCCGTCCCTCCCGCTTTTTTAGTCAAATGCATTCGGCAGAGTAAAAATATCCTGTTCAAATCCCTTTTCAAAACGGGTTTTCACAACCTGCGATCATCACCGACAGCCGGGAGGAAAGGTCGATTTCGTAAGGTTCTATCGGTTCTCCCTGCGGATTTTTCAAAACGCGGACGATCGGCCGATGCGGGTATTTGGTGTTGACATCTACCACAACGCCCGATTCCCCGGTGTTCAGCGACACCATCATGCCGACCGGATACACCACGATATGATTGCGGAACGCAGTCATCAAGCCGATATCATACTTGCCGACGGAAGCGAAAATGATATCCAGTGCTTCATGCGGCAAGTATGCTTTCCGGTACGGACGGTTCGTGATCAGAGCGTCGTAAGTGTCAACCAGACCGACGATTTTGCCGTATAGGTGAATTTCGTTTTCCTGCAGCCCGCGCGGGTAGCCGGAGCCGTCGAGCCGCTCGTGGTGCTGCAGGGCGCAGTGCGCGGCCAACAGCGGAATGTCAGGCTGTTCGCGCAAAATTTCATAGCCGTAAGTGGTATGCTTTTTCATTTGCTCAAATTCCGCATCCGTCAGCTTGCCGGGTTTTTCAATAATTTCCGGCGGGATCTGTGTCTTGCCGATGTCATGCAGCATGGCGCCGACGCCCAGTTCGATCAACTGGTTGCGGTTCAGCCCGATAACCATGCCGAGCACGGTTGCATAGATCCCGACATTGACCGAATGAACGTACAAGTGATTGCTCGAGGAATAGATGCCTGACAGGTGCAGCATCAGTTGCTTTTTGCCCTGCAGCTCATGCAAAATGTCCTCAAACATTTTGCGAAACTCCGTCCCCGGTTTGGACAGGGTGAGCGTCCGGTTCCATTTTCTCGCCTCGATCATCCGCGAAAACGTGTGGAAGACGATTTGCGTCGCCCGCTGCCGGGTTTCATGGGATACCGTTTCATCCACGACGAGGTCGTCTGTCCGCGGATCTGCCACATACACCGTCTGCACACCCAACTCCCGCAAGCGTTTGATCATGCTCGCGGTCAATTCCACATTCGTGTTGATAAGAATTTGCCCCGTTTCCGTGTACACCGGCTTGCCCAGTTTATCTCCCGGCTTTAAAGCAGACGTTTGAATGATATGCATTTGCGGTTCACCTTTGGTTGAGAGATACAACATGTCCCTTTTAGTGATTCGTCACCCGCTCCCGCTTGACCTGCAAACGTACAGGCACACGTTGGACGGATTCGACATATGGATAACCAAAAATTTCGCAAGGGAAGGGATGGAAATGGCCGGAAAGTCGCAGGCAAAACCAAGTTCCAAACCGGGGGCAAAAAAGAAAAAAAAGTCCGATCCGCAGCATCACCAACCACAGATGAAAATCGTCACAGTCGACACCTGCATCGCATGTCCGACCCAATGCCAGCGGGGCATCCGCTATATCGGGCAGATGAACCGGCCGGGTGCGATCGGCTACGGCGTTCCCTGCATTCTTACGTTGAAATAAACATACGCTTCCCGTATCATGGGTTCGAGGAGGGTCCAAGCATGTGGCAAACCATTCTCGACCTGTTTACATATCCCGGAAAAACGATCGACCGGCTGCTCGCCGAGAAAAATTATATGCGATCGAACCAAATTTTTTTTCTGACGATGGTGGTCGTCAGCCTGTCGGCCGTTTTGTCCCTCTATTTGCTGCAGACGGGAGTTTCCGCCGTTCGTCCGTGGCTGATCGTACTGGTCGCGATCGGGCCGATCGGGGGGCTTCTGTTTTCCCGCTTTTTGTTTCGGATGTTGGTGCAACTGGCACTGCGGATGGTCAACCGGCACAACTTGCCGAGCGACCCGGCGGAACGGAGGGAGCGGGCCCGCTATCTGTACCTGCTCTATCCGTACCACGTTCTGCCGCTCGTGGTGCCGGCGATCCTGCTGCCGCTGGCAGTCGCCCCGACTGCGCACGATTCCCCCCACCTGCTGGCCAAGCTGGTGCTGATGATCGGAGTCCTGCTGCTCGGCTGCGGCACGTTTGTATTGCAACTGATCGTGATGGTGCACATCGTCAAACGGGTGTATCATGTGTCAGCCGCGCTGGCGTTTTGGGGTCCGCTGTTCGCCTATCTGCTGTTTGCTGTCCTGGCGGGCATTCTCGGGATTACAGTCGGCTTGCTGGGCAAGTTGGCGTTTGGCTTGCTCGGCTGATCAGTCGAAGCGAAATCCCTGCTCCTCCAGAAACGACCGCATATGAGTGCGCACCGGCTGGCGGAATTTGTCAGACATTTCTTTTGACCAAACCGTGTCCCGTTTGCCATTTGTCCGTCTCAGGTAATAATCGCGCATCACCCGGTCGTATGATTCGATTTCCCGTTTGAACTTGCCGGCGTCATATGTATTCTGGTGAAAAATCGCCTCGCTGCCAAGCCGCGGCCGAATCCCCGGATCATGATCCGGCACGCCGACGCACATCCCGAAAATCGGATACACCAACTCGGGCAGCCGCAGCAGTTTTGTCACTTCCCGCGGATTGTTGCGGATGCCGCCGATGTATACAATGCCAAGCCCCATCGACTCGGCGGCAACGGCGGCGTTTTGCGCAGCCAGCGCGGTGTCAACGGTCGCTACGATAAAATTTTCCATCGTGCCGTGCACCATCTCCGTATTTTGCATGGCGCACGCTTCCCGTAAGCGGTACAGGTCGGCACACCACACGAGAAAGAGCGGGCACTGTTCAATGTAGGCCTGGTTGCCGGCGAGCGCCGCCAGCTCTTTTTTCATGTTCGGATCGGTGACGCCGATCACGCTGTAAGCTTGTACATTGCTGGAACTGGACGCCATCTGGGCGGAGCGTACGATCGCTTCCACCTGCTCTTCCGTCAACGGAGTCGGCTTGTACTTCCGTATCGACCTGTGGTTTTGCAAAATTTCAATCGTGCGGTTCATGCTCTCGATCCCTCCATATCTGCTTGATATCCAAGGCCGCCTAAAACAAACCGGATCGTTTCCTCGATCCGCTCGTCAAGCGCCGGCTCTTCACCGGCAGGCATGATTTGCTGATGAAACGAGACGCTGTTGGGAAAGATCGCGGTTGACGACGGCGATTTTCAGCTTCTTCACATTGTCGCTGACACCGTCATAACCGGTCATCCAGACGACACCGAAAACCACCTGGAACATCAGCGCGATCACAATCCCGACGATCGTCGTCGGTGTTTTCAGAAACGCCAGCAGCGCATTTTTTATTGTCCATCCGCTCCTGTGCTCAATCGAATGGTTTCGCCATGCTTGAGGATTCGCAATCTGGAAGAGGGCAACCCGCGCCTTGCCCACTCGGCCTGCAGGCGGTCGAGCGCTTCTCTCGGCGTATCATCCGCCAGCCGAAAAGCGCCGTAATGCATCGGCACAAACGTATCCGCCCCCACGTCCAAATAGGCTTGCACCGCCTCCTCCGGCGTCACATGCTGCGGCGACATGAACCATTCCGGCTCGTAGGCGCCGATTGGCAGCAGCGCCGCATCAACGGCAAACCGCCGGCCGATCTCGTGAAAGCCCCGGAAATACCCGCTGTCACCGGCAAAATAGACCGTTTCCCGCCCGTTTGTGACCACCCAGCCGCCCCAGTGCGAGCGGTTGGTATCCCACAACGTCCGTTTCGACCAGTGCTGGGCGGGGACAAAATGAAACTCCACCCGGCCGATTTTCCTCGACTCCCACCAGCCGAATTCCTCCGTCCGGGGCAGCCTCTTTTTCCGGAACAGGGAACGCAAACCGGCCGGCACCATATGCAGCGGACTGCCTTTCAGCCGCCGCAGGGAGCGGAAGTGCAGGTGGTCGTAATGGCTGTGGGAGATCAGCACCGCGTCGATCGCAGGCAGCTCCGTCAAAGCAAGGCCGGGCGGGGCAAGCCGTTTTTCGAATCCCATCCGGTTCGCCCACACAGGGTCTGTCAGGATGTTGAGGCCCGACAATTGAATCAGAAACGTCGCATGGCCGATCCAGGTGATCGTCGTCTCCGTCCGATTGGCCCGGAGAAATTCGATGTCCACCCGGTCGGCTTGCGGAACCACATAGGACAGATCCTTGACTTTCCGCCGGCGCTCCTGCTGCCACTTGACAAACTCCCGAAACGATCCCGTTGTTTTCGCCTGGTCCAGATTTTCGTAACGCCTTTTGCCTGCCATCTGATCGGATCCTTTCCGTATCGAATTCTCTCTAAACCAGTGTGCCGGAATCCGGCCGGGTATTCAACCGGTCGTAACCCTGATCCGTCCGCATGAAAGCCACCAGCTGCACAGCCCCCCTTTTTGAAACAATCTTTTAATCAAATGTTTAAAACAAACGTTTAAATCGTACCGCACAAAAATTCGCTCTTTCAATAGAACAATGCAGCCCAAAGATTTTGGACTGCGTTGTTTGAGGTGCTGCTGCTATCGATTTTCCTGCCCAGCGGGCTTCGTTCGTTTGATGAAGAAAGCCAGCACCAATGCAACCGCCGTAATGCCGGTCGCGACGAGGAACGCATCGTTGATGCCATCGATCACCGACTGTTTCATCGCAAGGCCGTGCAGAACTTGCGCAGCCAGACCCGCGCCCGCCTGCTGCGGCAAACCGGTTGCAGCCGCCAGCTGCGCCCCGAAACCGCTGATTTTTTGATACAGAATCGGGTTGTCCGCCGTCACCACATTCGAATAATCGGCCAGGTGAACGTTCGCCCGCGTCGACATCACGGTCACCAAAAACGCGGTGCCAAGCGACGCTGCCACCTGCCGCAGCGTGTTTGACATGGCCGTTCCGTGGGCGCTCAATCGGCGCGGCAACTGATTGAGGCCGGCCGTCATGATCGTCATCATCAAAAACGACATGCCAAACATTCGCATGATATACAGCAACAAAATATGGCTGTAGCTCGTATCGGCCGTCAATTTGCTGAACTCCCACGTCGTAATCGTCGTGATCAGCAACCCGGCGACCGCCAGCCAGCGGGCGCCGATCCGGTCAAAAATCGCGCCGGCAATCGGCGTCATAATCCCCATGATCAGGGCGCCCGGCAGCAGCAGCAAACCGGATTCCAGCGGCGTGAAGCCGCGGATGTTTTGCAGATAGATCGGCAGCAGGATCATCGCGGCAAACAGTGCCATGTTGAGAATCGAACTGATGATGGTCGTCAAAAGGAACACATCATATTTGAAAACCCGCAGCTCGAGCATCGGCTTTTCCACGGTCAGTTCCCGCCAAACGAACAGCGCGAGCCCGATCAGCCCAATCCCCAGCGAGATCACCACTTCCCTGCTGCTCCACCCGTTGTTGCCCGCCTCGCTGAACCCGTACAGCAGACCGCCGAACCCCAATGTGGAGAAGACAACTCCCAACACATCCAGCTTCGGGTTGGACAGTTTCGCCACATTTTTCATCCAGGCAGCAGCCAGCAGCAAATCGATCAGTGCGATCGGAATCACAATGTAAAATAGCACACGCCAACTGTAATTTTGTACGATCCAGCCGGACAGCGTCGGGCCGATCGCCGGCGCGAACATCAAAGGTATTCCCATCGCCCCCATCGCCCGGCCCCTTTTTTCCGGCGGAAAGATCATCAGGAACACGGTCATCATCAACGGCATGATGATGCCGGCGCCGACCGCCTGGATCAGCCGTCCCGCCAGCAGCACACCGAACGTCGGCGCCACTGCGCACAGCACCGCGCCGACCGTGAAGAAAATCATCGCCGCCATGAACAGCTTGCGCGTGCCGAATTTTTCAATCAGAAACGCGGTCAGGGGAATCAGCACCCCGTTGACCAGCATAAAGCCGGTGATCAACCATTGGACCGTGTTGGCCGAGACATTGAAATCGCTCATCAGATGCGGAATCGCCACATTGATCAGCGTCTGATTGAGGATCGCCACAAACGCGCCGGCCATCAGGACGGCAACAATCGGACCGGGCTTGATCGCTTCGTCCGGCTGCGGCTCCACTGCCGCCTTGCTAAGATGCGGCTCTGTTGCCGGCGCACTCGGGGACAGCACCGGCTGCCCCGGCGTGGCTTTTGAGTCACCCGTCTGAGCAGCCGTTTGCAGATCCGGCTTCGCCTCCCCTGCCTGCTGCTGTTTTCCGGGCTCATACAGTTTCCTCGCCGCGGAAGGTTTCTCCGGCTCCAGCGGTTTGGCCATTTGGCCAACCGGTTCTGTTCGTGCGGACGGCTGGCGCCGCAGCAGTCTGTTCACCCCCGCCAGCACCAACAACGAAAACAGGATATATCCAATGAAGTATCCGGACATCCCAGCATCCGCCTCTCTACTTGTGGATTCGGACGGTGACGTTCATGCCCGGCATCAGTTTCAATCCTTTGTATCCGTCAAACGTGATCGTAACGGGTATCACCTGGGTCACTTTTGTGTAGTTGGCGGTGTTGTTGGAACTGGGCAGCAGGGAAAATGTGTTCGCGGTGGCCAGGCCGATTCGGTTGACTTTCCCTTTCAGCGTCGTGCCGAGATAAGCATCGACATACACATCCACGTCTTGCCCAACTTTCACATCATTGATGTCGGTTTCCTTGATGTTTGCGGTCACCCACAGGTGATCGAGGTCGAACGCATGCGCAAGCGGTGTGCCGGGCGTCACAAACGAATTTTTGACAGCCGTTTGTTCGACGATCGTAGCGCTCATCGGAAACGTAATATCTGTCCGTACCGGTCCGGCCGCCGCTGCCGCTGTCGGCGCTCCGCCAGCCACCTGGATGGTGCCGACCCGTTCGCCCGCCTGATAGGTCTTGCCGACTTCCCCGTTCCAATCGACCAGCTGCCCGGCTGCTGTCGCGGCGATCGTGATCGGCTGCCCGTCGATTTTTGCGTTATCGGTTGTCAGATAGGTGGCCGACTGGTTCAGGAAGTACCAACCGGCGAAGCCGCCCCCCACCAGCAAAACGAGAATGATGATGTTGACTGCGAGCAAACGGCGAAAATTGTTCATAACAAAAAATCAGTCCTCCTCGATCTCGATTTTCCGCAAAATTTGCCGATGAATCCGCAACAGCGTCTGCACATCCTCATCGGGCAGCTCCAGCAGTACCGACAGGCGTTTCACCAAGACGGAGTCTGGCGCGACGAACTGTTGCAGTTTCTCCCGTCCTTTGTCGGTGATCACAAGCGAAATCGCCCGTCGGTCGTGCGGCGGCGTCTCCCGCACGATCAGGCCGGCCTTCACCAGCCGGTCCACCACACCGCTTATCGTGCTGTTGGTCAAATGCACCCGGTCTGCCAATTCTCCCAATCCGATGTTGGGATGTTTCGAGATGATGAACAGACACCACAACTGGACGCCCGTCAAACCGGCCGCTTCGGCGCTTTCACGGAAGATGCGCTTGAACGCGCGCGTGATTTTCCAGAAGGAACGAATCAGCTCGTGGTTGAAGACATCCATCGGATCCTCCTTTGATCGCACAGAAATAGTTTCACAAAAAAAAATTCGTATACAAAACATTTATCACACCCAAACGAAAAAAGCAACCCCGCTCGTTGCCGACAGGTTTGCTTCAAATCTCCGCCTCATCCGTGGTATGCCGCTGCCAATAGCCTTTAAAATCGAAGTATTCCTGGCTGATTTGCTTTACCTGTTGCAGCTTTTCGATCAGTCCGTCGATGTCGCATGTATGCACAGTACCGGTCATCCCATGCCCTTCCTCGGTCTTTGTGCGCAAATGGATTTCCATGCAGCCGTCCCAACGCACGTTCGCGTCCATCCACCCGTCCGAATGTTCCAGCTCGATCGCGACGCTCTCGCCGTCGTCCCGCTTATGTTGCTGTTTGACGATCCACATCCGCACTCACCGTCCTATCGTGTTTCACATCTTGTATCTATATGCCCCATTCCCGGGGAAATATGCGAAAATGAAGTATGGCGCGATCTTTGGATGAAATTTATAATAAGTTCAGAATTGCAACCCGCATCGATCCGCACACCTGGAGGAATTTGTATGAATCCGTTTTATTTGGGTGCTGTCTACGTAATTCTGTCGGCGGCAGGATTCGGGCTGTTGCCGATTTTTGCATTGTATGCGTACCAGGGGGGAGCCAGTGTTACCACTCTGCTGTTTTTGCGATTTTCCATCGCCAGCCTGTTTTTCTTTACATACCTGTTTGCGAAAACGAAAGGATACCGCCTGACAGCTCGCCAATTCATGTCGCTGTTTCTGCTGGGGGGAATCTTCTACACCATCCAGTCGAGCCTGTATTTTTTATCCGTAAAATATATCCCGACCTCACTGGCCGCTTTGCTTCTGTATATGTATCCGGTGTTTGTCGCGGCGCTCGCATTTTTTGTCGAACATGAAAAGCTGTCCAGGCAAACGATTCTGTCGATTTGCCTGACGATTACCGGCGTCGCCATCGTTCTCGGTGCCCCGATCGACAGAATCAACATCGTGGGCGTGTTGTGCGCGGTCGGCGCGGCACTCACGTACTCGTGCTATATTGTGTTCGGCAACCGGGTGGTGGCGCAAATTCCGCCGGTTACCACCAGTGCGTTTATCTCTTTCTTCGCCGCTTTCGCCCTGTTGGTGCTTGGTATCGCCACCGGCAGCCTGAACCTCGAAATGAGCCGCCAGGCTTGGGTATCTGTGGTGGGCATCGCATTGGTGTCGACCGTTCTGTCGATCCTGGCCTTTTTTGCCGGCGTCCGTGTGATCGGCTCGACCAAGGCGTCTATCCTTAGTTCGCTGGAACCGGTGGTGACGATCGTCTGCTCTTCCTTGTTGTTCGAGGAGCGGTTGACCTGGCTTCAGTCAGTCGGGGGGTGCATGGTATTGGTAGGCACCGTGCTCGTGGTGTGGATGCAAAAGAAAGTTCTGAGCGAGACAAGCCTGAACCAAACTTACAAAAACAACTAAGAGGACCCCGATTCCCATCAGGGTCCCTTACATATTTACGCTATGAAAGTTACTTTTTGCGGGATCTGTAGAGTAAAATTCCGACACCCAATATCGCGACAACCATGATCAAAAGCACAATCTGGAAAAAGATCGTTCCCGGATACATCTCCATCTACATTCCCCCTCTTACAGAATTAACGATGGAATGTCCCCCGTTAATAGTTACATTCATCCCAATAATTATTCCCGCCAACTTTGAGTTTTAGTATATATGTGGTGGATGTAACACCATTGTACGCCACCCACCGCAACACGGCTTCTGCTGGACCGTTAAGATCTTCCCATGCTTTGGTGAGATTTAATGAAACATCACTGATCGATCCGGCTGACCAAACCTGGGCATCATAAACGCGTGAGATGTAGTCGTCCCCGCCGTTAACCAGCGTAAAATCAGCTTGAAATCTACCTTCACAATACCACCGTGTTTCTTTTACGGTCATGTTTGTAAAGTTGCAATATCCTGTTCCACAGCTAGTCGTTCCACCATCTACGCTCTGAATAATCATGGAGCCATCAGGAAAAGTGTATCTTGTTTCACGACTCGTGGGAGTGGTCTTCACTTCTTTTTTGGCCAGTGGCAACATTTCCGGTTTCATGGAATCCCACTTTTCGCCTCTTTTTAGTTTATTAATCAGTTTCTTTTAAATTGCCTCGTCAACACCTGACTCCTTCATGTTTTTGATTACTCTCTGTTCGTCTTGAAGATGTCAGTGAAAACTTGTCAGGGATTAAAATTGCCGCAGGTTCGATTTCAAACTGGCTAGAATTCGTAGTTGTGAAATCTACCGGGGTACTAATCTGATCGGCAGAGTTTTTTGGTTGAGCAAACGACAGAGACTCCATGCTGGTCAGCAGTATTACAGCAGACAGGACAGCCACTACCATTTTCTTCAACATTTGTAACTACTCCAATCTTTTTTGCGATGTATTGACTATATTCTACGTAAACTCATGGTATTCCTGCCTATTTCATGTCTATTTCAAAAAATTTTTTCTTTCCATCACTCTGCATTCTTTATTTTTATTTGTTAAATTATTTTTATGTATAATTTAAAAAAAGCCCGCCACCGCCGGCATGTTGCCGGGTTGACGGACTTTCTCCGAAGCGACGTACTTTCATCTTTTACATATTCCGCCGGTATTGGCCGCCGACCTCATACAGCGCTTGCGTGATCTGGCCGAGCGAGCAGTATTTGACCGTTTCCATCAACTCCGCAAAAATGTTGCCGCCGCTTTGTGCCACCTGCTTCAGCCGCTGCAGCATTTCCGGCGCCTTGTCTTTGTTCCGCTCCTGGAACTCGCGCAGATTCGCAATTTGCAGTTCCTTCTCTTCCCTTGTGGCGCGGGCGAGTTCCACCTTCGGCGCCTCCGCCTCGCCTGCCAGCGCCTTCGGATTGAGGAACGTGTTGACGCCGATGATCGGCAGTTCGCCGCTGTGTTTCAACTGTTCGTAATACATCGATTCTTCCTGGATTTTGCCGCGCTGGTACTGCGTTTCCATCGCCCCGAGCACGCCGCCGCGGTCGTTGATCCGCATGAATTCGGCCAGCACCGCCTCTTCCACCAGATCGGTCAACTCCTCGATGATAAACGAGCCTTGCAGCGGATTCTCGTTTTTCGCCAGGCCAAATTCCTTCGTGATGATCATCTGGATCGCCATCGCGCGCCGCACCGACTCTTCCGTCGGCGTCGTGATCGCTTCGTCATACGCGTTCGTGTGCAAGCTGTTGCAGTTGTCGTAGATCGCGATCAGCGCCTGCAGCGTCGTCCGGATGTCGTTGAAATCGATCTCCATCGCATGCAGCGAACGGCCCGACGTCTGAATGTGGTACTTCAGCTTCTGCGAACGCTCGTTGCCGCCGTACTTGTGCTTGATGACAGTCGCCCAGATCCGCCGCGCCACCCGGCCCATTACACTGTATTCCGGATCCATGCCGTTCGAGAAGAAGAACGACAGGTTCGGCGCAAAATCGTCAATGTGCATGCCGCGGCTCAGGTAGTATTCGACGTAGGTGAACGCGTTCGCCAGCGTAAACGCCAGCTGCGAGATCGGATTCGCCCCCGCCTCCGCGATATGGTAGCCGGAAATCGAGACCGAATAGTAATTGCGCACTTTGTGATCGATGAAGTATTGCTGGATATCCCCCATCATCCGCAGCGCAAACTCGGTCGAGAAAATACAGGTGTTCTGCCCCTGGTCCTCTTTCAGGATATCCGCCTGCACGGTTCCCCGTACGGTCGACAGGGTGTAGGCCTTAATCTGTTCATACTCCTCCGCATTCGGCTGGCGGCCATTTTTCTCGACAAACTTCTGCACCTGCTGGTCGATCGCCGTGTTCATAAACATCGCCAGCAAAATCGGCGCCGGGCCGTTGATCGTCATCGACACCGAAGTGGACGGGTCGCACAGGTCGAAACCGGCGTACAGCTTCTTCATGTCGTCCAGCGTGCAGACCGACACGCCCGATTCGCCGATTTTCCCGTAGATGTCCGGGCGGGTATCCGGGTCGTGGCCGTACAGCGTGACCGAATCAAACGCGGTCGACAGCCGCTTGGCCGGATCGTTTTTGCACAGGTAATGGAAGCGGAGGTTCGTCCGCTCCGGCGTCCCTTCACCGGCGAACTGGCGTTTCGGGTCCTCCCCTTCCCGTTTGAACGGGAACACGCCTGCCGTGTAGGGAAACTCGCCTGGCACGTTTTCCTTCAAGCTCCATTTCAGGATTTCGCCCCAATCCGCAAAATCGGGCAGCGCGATCTTCGGAATCCGCAAGCCGGACAGCGAAGTGTGGAACAGTTTTGTGCGAACTTCCTTATCCCGCACTTTGGTCACAAACTCGTCCTGGCGGTAGGTTTCCTTCAGCTTCGGCCAATTTTCCAAGATGCGTTTGCATTCGGGATGCAGCATGCCGTCAAAATGGGCGATCTGCTGATCGAGCGACTGCAGAAGCTTCGCGTCCGCACCGGCCGCCGCCAGCGTCTCCTTCGCCCCATGCAGCTGGTACAGCTTGCGGGCGATCGCCACCTGCTCGTCGGTGAATTTCTTGTAGTTGCGCACCGTGTTGACGATCTCCGCCAGATACATCGTGCGGTCAGGCGGCACGATATAATTTTTGCGGCTTCTCGTCTCGCGGATTTCCAGCGACGATTGCCAATCGGTGCCGCATTTCCGGTTGATCGTATCGATCAGCGCCCGGTACAAAACATTCGTCCCCGGATCGTTAAACTGGCTGGCGATCGTGCCGTAGACCGGGAGTTCCTCCTCTTTCACATGGAACAGATTGTGGTTGCGCTGATACTGTTTGCGCACGTCGCGCAGCGCGTCTTCCGACCCTTTCCGCTCAAACTTGTTGATCGCAATCAGGTCGGCGTAGTCGAGCATGTCGATTTTTTCAAGCTGGGACGGCGCCCCGAACTCGGATGTCATCACATACAGCGACACATCGGCGATCTCGGTAATTCCAGCGTCACCTTGGCCGATTCCGGATGTTTCGACGATGATCAAATCGAATCCGGCTGCTTTCACCACGTTGATCGCATCGGTGATGGCCGCCGACAGCTCCGACCTGGACTTGCGGGTCGCCAGCGAACGCATGTACACACGCGGGTTGTGGATCGAGTTCATGCGGATGCGGTCGCCAAGCAGCGCACCGCCCGTTTTTTGCTTGGACGGGTCGACCGACAGGATCGCCACCGTCTTATCGGCAAAATCGTTCAAAAACCGGCGTACCAATTCATCCGTCAGCGAGGATTTGCCGGCTCCGCCCGTCCCGGTAATGCCGACGACCGGCACATCAGCCGCCTTCTCCTTGACCGTTGCCAAAATCGCTTCCGCCGCCGGGGCGATCTCCGCCGCACCATGGTTTGCCGCGCTCCCGGCTGCAGCCGCCTGTCCGGCACCCGGGCCGTTGCCGGCCGCCCCCGCGGAAGCGGCAGCCTCCTTCGTTCTCACCGCCTCTTCCGCCAACGTGATCAGGCGGGCGATCGCCAGCGAATTTTTCTCGTGCAGCTGCTCCACTTCGTTCTGCAGATCGCGGACGGTCGGAAAATCGGTCTCCTGCAGCATGTGGTTGATGATCCCCTGCAGTCCCATCCGCCGCCCGTCTTCCGGCGAATAGATCTTGGTAATGCCATACGCTTCCAGTTCCCGGATTTCCTCCGGCACGATCACGCCGCCGCCGCCGCCGAAAATCTTGATGTGGCCGGCCCCTTTTTCCTGCAGCAGGTCGTACATGTACTTGAAATATTCCATGTGCCCGCCCTGGTAGGAACTGACGGCAATTCCCTGCACATCCTCCTGGATGGCGGCGTTCACCACTTCCTCAACCGAACGGTTGTGCCCCAGGTGAATCACTTCCGCGCCGGACGCCTGCAGAATCCGCCGGAAAATGTTGATCGACGCATCATGCCCGTCAAACAGACTGGACGCTGTGACAAAACGGATTTTATGTTTCGGACGATACACGGTGGTTTCCATCAAATGCTCCTCCTTCTCCCCTTGTTTCTACCAAACAACCGGTCGGCAACGCGCGTACAAAATCGCGGTCCACAGTTCGCCGAATGGATCGGCGACGCATGTACATTCGCAAGCCCTCCGTCGCAACCCCGCCGCGTTCAGGAGCAGCTCCGGTTCGTCCAAGCGGAGTCCTGACTCAATCGCCTCAGGTGGCCACCTGGTCTTTTGGCTGCATCCCTTGCAAAATCAGGCTGGTCTGATGCTGCGTATACTCATCCAGCGTGTAATGGCGGCCGAGCGCCCAGCGGCGGAACGCCCACATCTGGCCCAGCACCACGATGTTGTGCGCCATCAGCTTGACGGAACCGGGTTCCAGCAACAGTGAGCCGTCCGCAATCCCCCGTTCCAGGATTCGCTCAAAGCGGCTGGTGATCTCCTCTTCCTTCGCAAGCACATAGCGGAGCATCTCGCCGGGAAGCGACTTCAACTCCTGGTAGATCAGCAGCACATAGTCCTGCATGCGATCCATCACACGGAAAAAGTCGCGAATCGCGTTGACCAGCGTATCCCGGCCCGTATGCCCGTGTGTCATCTCCTCATCCAACTGCTGCAGAACATCGGTGTGGATAAAGTCGCAGACCAGATAGAGAACGTCTTCTTTTGACTGGATGTATTCATACAGCGTCCCGATCCCGAGTCCGCTTTTGCGGGCAATCTCGCGAGTGGTCGTCTTGTGAAACCCTTTCTCCACGAACAGATCGACGGCAGCCCGGATGATCTGCCCCCGGCGGATTTTCACCAGTTCTTGATCCTTTACCAAAGAAGGAATCGGTTTGCTTTTGTTTGCCACGCACAGCCCCTCTTTTCCAGCCGCCGAACGCGCGGTCGGACGGTCTCGCTTTCGGAACCGCAGCAGCCAGTGGCAGCGATGGCGGACACCGTCACGAACCCCCCTCGACCGAGCGCTCGTTCAGGAATGTTACTTTTATACTACCCGGTTTTCACAAGATTCGTCAATAAGTGATGCAGCAAAATTCGATCAATGCATGTTTGGGGGAAGCGGTTGAATAGAAAAACCGCCAGCCCCACCTTCGCTGACGGCCATGATGACCACCTCTGTCATCTTTCCTGTATGGAACAACACCACCGGTCCGCACGATCCTTGCGTCCCGGCAGCGGTATCCGGTAGGGGGGGCACTCATGGGGAGTGCCAGTGATCGGGATGTGAAACTGCCAGCCGCTTCACAATTTCATCGTACAACGGAAATATTGCGGTTCGGTTGACAGTTTGTAGCGAATTTGTAAAAAAAGAAAGGCCGAAGCCCCGTTCAACGCTTCGGCCCGTGACAACCACTCTTTGTTGCCTTGCCTATTGATGGCTCGCCGTCAGAATATTGCCTAACACGCCGACAGCGGCACGTAATTTTATCATACACTCTTTGCTGGATGAAATCAAGCAGCAAAATCGTCCATCAGTGGACATGCAGCGAACGATCCGTCCTAATTATATCCATTTGAACGCGTTCTTTTGCAATCAAACGTGACATCCACAACCATCCGGCAACCGCCACCGCCGTCAGCAGCACCTCCGCCAGCAGCGTGCTGCCGGTGAATTTTGCAAACAGGACAACGCCCGCATCGATCGCCATATGGACGACCACCGCGATCAAAAAATACGAGAACCGTTTCCGCGTATACGCCACATACACCAGCAAACTCATCGTCACATGAGCGATCAGCGCCATCACCCGTTCATAAGCTCCGGCAAAATTCAGATACCACGGTCCGTTCAGGTTGGTTTGCGCCGCCAATGCAGCCATCTGATCGGGCGGGATGGCAATCTGTTGATGTGTAGCCAGATAGGTCACGATACTGGCCGAAATGATGCTGACACCCACCAGCAGCGCGCTCTCGATTCCGCCGTGGCCCATCCCCAATGCGACGCCGTCGCCTACAGTCGGTTTTTTCACGAAAAATCGGTACGCCAGGTAGCGCCCCGTCTCCTCAAACAGACCTGCTGTTAGCCCGGACAACAAGGTGAACCAGACCAACATCCACCCCTCTGCTGCATGTTCGCGCATCCAAGCAGCAAGCGGGATTTGCCACGGCAGCCGCAGCAGGATCTGAAAGATGAAAAACGTCAGCGCACCGATCCAGAAAATCCGCCAGCGGGAGGGAAGTTTTCGTTTCACCACCAGAAACGAAAGAAACGGCAACACAATGCAGAACAGTCCCGCCGCAAGCAGACAGGCCAATTGGAACACACTCATTTTCGCGCCACCTCAGCTCTCGGTTTGCTTCTTGCGCTTTCTTCCATCAAGTATTATGATGCTGGTTTGCCAATACTTGCTTAATCATCAGCCGCGCCTTGAGGTATTCTTCCTCTTCGATCAGCTTCATTTCGTACAAGTCTTCCAGTTCCGCCTCCATCAGCACCGCATCGTCCAACTCGTTTCCCGTATAGACAAAAATCTGAAACCGCTTCAGCAACTGCCGTACTTCGTACAGAGACTTCCGCATCCGATTCCACCCACCCGCTATCAAAATTCCCTCCCATTTTCCTCCCATTATAGTGCAACAGGATACAGCTTTCCATCGCCCGCCGCTCCCTCTGCAGCAAGCGGGAGATCGCGGGACACATGCCACCAGTCTTCCGGCGATTCCGCGTATCCTGCCGTCCCTTCCGGAGGCAAACGGGAAGTTCCCCAGGCGGCTCTCGGCGGAAAGTCAATAAAGTCAACAAAAACGGGAGGCTTTCGCCCTTTCGGGTGTCAGCCCCCCGTTCGTCAGAGTTACGGATTTACCTTTCCTTTGAATACTTGTTTGCCGTCTTTGTACTCCAGTACAACGGCCGATTTCACAGGGTCGTGGTTCTCATTGAGCGTGATGGAACCGGTCGCCGCTTTGAAATCTTTGGTCGCTGCAAGCGCGTCTTTGATTTTCGCCGGATCGGTGCTGCCGGCCCGCTTGATCGCGTCCGCCAGCATCTTCATTGCATCGTAACCGAGAACCGCCATCGCATCCGGTGTTTCGCCGTTGTATTCTTTCTTGAACGACTGGACGAACTGCTGGACTTCCGGCGAGTTGTCATCCGGCGCATAGTGGTTGGAGATGTAAGTGTTGTTCAGGTTCTCCTTGCCGGCGATGTCGATCAGCTGCGGAGCGTCCCAACCGTCGCCGCCCATAAACGGAGCGGTGATTCCCAGTTCACGGCCCTGTTTGATGATTTTGCCGACCTCTTCATAGTAGCCAGGGACGTAGATCACATCCGGTTTCTTTTCCTTGATGCGGGTGAGCACCGCCTTGAAGTCGGTGTCTTTCTGCTGATAGGATTCTTTCGCCAAAATCTGGCCGCCGTTCTTGGTAAAGGTTTCTTCAAAGAACTTGGTCAGGCCTTTTGAATAGTCACTCGACGTATCGGTGTAGATCACCGCCGTCTTCGCCTTCAGCTCTTTCGTTGCGAAATCGGCCATCACCTTGCCCTGGAACGGGTCGATGAAGCAAGCCCGGAACACCCACTCATTGACCTTGCCGGTCCGCTCGTCAACCGTTACTTTCGGGTTGGTGGCGGAAGAAGTGATCAACGGAATCTTCTTCTCCATCGCTACCGGCACTGCCGCCAGTGTGTTGGTGGAAGTGGTGGCCCCGATCAAAGCGACCACTTTATCGTTCGAAATCAGTTTTTGCGCCGCGCGGGCGGATTCGTCGTTTTTGGACGCGTTGTCGGCGTCGATAATCTGAATTTGCTTGCCGAGCACCCCGCCTGCTGCGTTAATCTCCTTGACGGCCAGTTTGACGCCTTTCAACGCCGATGTACCGAACGCCGCTTGACCGCCGGTCATCTCAAAGTCGGTGCCAATCTTGATCGTGTCCCCGGAGCTGCTGCCTCCCCCGGCGTTGCCGTTTGCCTGCTGCTTACCGCCGCAGCCTGCCAATGCGCCAAGCGCCAGTGCCGCGATGGCGGTTGCGGTTATCAGTTTTTTCTTCATCCCACTTGACCCCTTTCTACTTTTTTCCTCTCTTTCGATTTCCGGTAAAAATCTGAATAATGCACGAACTCATACTACAATATCGGTGGAAAACAATCACCTGCCGTGGATGACGTTTTTTGCAAAACAGCTCGCACAATCACGCTCAATCTTTCGTTTTCATCACCCCCTACACAGATGTAATCTTTTTCTACTTTTCTATAAAAAAGTGCTAAAAGTATAGAAGTTTGGGAAAAGCTCCGCCAGAGTGGGAGAGCTTTTCCGTTTCCAACTTGCCGAACTCCGGGCCGTCTATGCGCCCAGATACGCTTTTTTGATTTCCTCGGAAGCGGCCAGTTCGGCGGCGTCTCCGGACAGCACGATTTTGCCGGTTTCCAGCACATACGCCCGGTGGGCGATCCGCAGCGCCTGGTTGGCGTTTTGCTCCACCAGCAAGACGGTTGTCCCCGCTTGGTTGATTTCCTGGATGATGCGGAAGATCTCCTGCACCAGAAGCGGCGCCAGGCCCATTGACGGTTCATCGAGCAGCAGCAGCTTGGGGCGCGCCATTAAAGCACGGCCAATCGCCAACATCTGCTGCTCGCCGCCGGACAATGTGCCGGCCTGCTGCTTGCGCCGCTCCAGCAAACGTGGGAAACGGTCGAACACTTTTTCCATATCCGCCTTGATTTCCTTGTCGGTACGGGAAAAAGCGCCCAATTCCAGATTTTCCTCGACCGTCATGTTGGCAAACACACGCCGACCTTCCGGGCAGTGGATCAGGCCCTGTTTGACGATCGACTGGGCGGGCTGGCCGGCGATCGATTGGCCCAAAAATTCGATCCCGCCCGTTTTCGGCTTCAAAAGTCCCGACAATGTCTTCAGCAGTGTCGATTTGCCGGCTCCGTTGGCGCCGATCAAAGTCACGATTTCGCCTTGATTGACCGTCAGGCTTACCCCTTTCAGCGCGTGGATGGCACCGTAGTACACGTTGATGTTATCGACCTTTAACACCCGTTCACACCTCCTGCCCCAGATAGGCTTCGATCACTTTCGGGTTCGACTTGATCTCGCTCGGTGTTCCCTCAGCGATCAGCAGGCCGCGATCCAGCACGTAAATCCGTTCGCAAACGCCCATCACCAACGACATGTCGTGCTCGATCAGGAGAATCGTCAAATCGAACTCACGGCGAATCCATTGGATCAGATGCATCAGATCCTGCGTTTCCTGCGGGTTCATGCCGGCCGCCGGCTCGTCGAGCAGCAGCAGCTTCGGCCGTGCCGCCAGCGCACGGGCGATCTCCAACCGGCGCTGTTCGCCGTATGGCAGATTTTTCGCAAGTTCGTCCTTCTTGCCGTCCAGTTTGAAGATTTTCAGAAACTCGATCGCTTTCTCCGTGATCTCCGCCTCGCCTTTAAAATGGGACGGCAGCCGCAAAATCGACGAGAACACCGAATGTTTCGCGTGCTGGTGATAGGCGATTTTCACGTTGTCCAGGACGGACAGATCGCTGAACAGGCGGATGTTCTGGAATGTGCGGGCGGCGCCTTTTTGCGTGATCTGGTAAGGTTTCAGGCCGCCGATCGACTCCCCGTTCAACAGGATCTTCCCCTCGGAAGGTTCATAGACCCCGGTCAGCAGGTTGAACAAAGTCGTCTTTCCTGCGCCGTTCGGACCGATCAGACCGACCAGTTCGCCCTTGCGCAGATGCATCGATACGTCGGATACCGCCTTCAGACCACCGAAAGAGCGGCTGACCTTTTGCACATCAAGCAGAAGTGTTGGTTGCGCCATGCTGCTCCTCCTTCTTGTTCAGGAAGTTGAACCGAAATTCGCGAGTCCCCATCAGTCCGCTCGGACGGAAAATCATCATCAAAATCAGCAGCACCGAATAGATGATCATGCGGATATCCGGGTAATCCTGCAGCAGGGTGAAGATCATCGTCAGAACGATCGCCCCGACGATTGAGCCGGACGTGCTACCAAGACCGCCGAGTACCACGATCACGAGAATCTCGAACGATTTCATGAAGTTGTAGTTGTTCGGATTGATGATGTAGAACATGTGTGCAGACAGCCCGCCCGCAATCCCTGCGAAAAAGGCGCCGATCACGAACGCCATCACTTTGTACTTGGTCGTGTTGACCCCCATCGCTTCGGCCGCGATCTCATTTTCGCGGACGGAAATGCAGGCCCGCCCGTGCGTCGAATTGACGAAGTTGTTGATCACAACCACCGTAATCAAGGTCCAGAGGAAAACCCAGGTCCAGTTCGTCTCCGTCGGGATGCCGCTGAGGCCGGAGGCACCCCCTACATACTCGGTATTCAGCCACACGATCCGGATGATCTCGCCGAATCCGAGCGTGGCGATCGCCAGATAGTCCCCTTTCAGCCGCAGGGACGGAATGCCGATGATGAGACCTGCGACGGCCGCCGCCAATCCGCCGATCACCAGGGCCACCACAAACGGCATGTTGAAATCGATCGTCATAATCGCCGACAGATAGGCGCCGATCGACATGAAGCCGGCGTGACCGATCGAAAATTGTCCGGTGAACCCGTTGATCAGATTGAGGGAAACGCCAAGAATGATGTTGATGCAGATCAAGATCAGCGTCGATTCCGCAAAATCGTTCAGCACGCCCGTATCGATCAACACTTCGCACACCGCATAAATCAGGAGACTGACGACGATTCCGGTCCAAAAACTTTTGTTTTGCACGCGCATCCGCTGTCACCTACACTTTCTCGCGAACGTTCTTGCCAAACAGGCCAGACGGTTTGAAGATCAGGATCAGAATCAGGATCGCAAACGCCACTCCGTCCCGCCAGAGCGAAAAACCGACCGACGAGACGCCGGTTTCGATCACCCCGAGCAGCAAGCCGCCGACCAGCGCCCCCGGAATAATCCCGATGCCGCCGAGCACCGCCGCAACGAACGCTTTCAGCCCCGGAATAATGCCCATAAGCGGGTCGATCGAGTTGTACGTCATGCCGAAAATCACGCCCGCCGCCGCTGCCAGCGCGGAACCGATGGCGAACGTAGCGGAGATCGTCGTGTCGACGTTGATGCCCATCAGGCGGGCCGCATCCTTGTCAAATGAAACGGCGCGCATCGCCTTGCCGATTTTTGTCTTGTGCACAATCAATTCCAGCACGACCATCAGGATGACCGTGACGATCAGAATCATGATCTGGTTCGAGTCGATCTGTACAGAACCAAACAGGTTGTACTGCGTTTTCTGGACGATTTCGGGGAATCCTTTTGCTTGCGGTCCCAACAAGAATATTCCGCCATTTTCCAGCAAAAAGGATACACCGATCGCCGTGATCAAAACCGCAATCCGGGAAGCGTTGCGCAACGGCTTGTACGCTGTCCGTTCAATCAGCACCCCCAGCACAGCGCTGGCCGCCATCGCCACCAGCAGGGCGATCACGAACACCAGGATTTTGTTTTGCATGCCTTGCGCTTCCAGCGCTTTCACGGTGAACAAACCGACAAAAGCGCCTACCATAAACACATCGCCGTGGGCGAAATTGATAAGCTTGATAATTCCGTACACCATCGTATAGCCCAACGCGATGAGCGCGTAGATGCTTCCGACCGAGATCCCGTTGATCAATTGTTGGATGATATAGTCCATACGGGCACTCCTTTCCTTTGGATAAAGAGGGGGACGCTGCGGTCCCAGGATGACTACGGATTGACCTTCGTTTTGAACGTTGGCTTTCCGTCTTTCAGCTCGATCAAAACGGCCGATTTGATCGGATTGTGCTTGTCGTCGAACGAAATCACCCCCTGTCGCCACTTTGTAATCCTTAATGCTTGCCAACGCTCCCTTGATTTTAGCCGTACCGGTACCGGTAGCCACGTTTCGTGAATTCTTCTTGCAACGACTTGGCGAAACCTTTCGAATAGTCGTTAGAAGCATCCGTATAAATTACAACCGTTTTCGCCATCAGACCGTTAACGGCAAACTTGCCCGTCACCGTCCCCTGGAACGGGTCGATGAAGCAGGCGCGGAACACCCACTCGTTTACCTTGCCGCTTCGCTCGTCAACCGTCACTTTCGCCGCTGTCCCGGACGGCGTAATGAGCGGCGTCTTTTGCCCGGTCACAACCGGGATCATCGCCACCGTGTCACCGGAGGCGGCGCATCGACGATCGTGACCACATGACATTCACCGCTTCTGCTGTGTTTTCCTGTGGTTCTATTACTGGCAACTATCTGAATAATCCCAGCATTGATAGTACATGAACGAAGAGAAACTATCACCTTTTATTTTTCGACATTGTAAGAAACCAGGATTCAATATCAAGCTCTACCTACCGATTTCGAGAAAATACATACTTGATCAAAATTTAATACTTTTAGTTTTGGTTATGTTATCAATTATTTGCAAAATTACCGAATCAAGAAAATTCCAATCAAAATCAAAATTGTGCCGATCACCTTCATGCCTCCCCATTTTTCAAACAGAGGCGCGATTCCCCACGACAAAGCGGCCAGCACTGCAAACCAGAAGCTTGTGTCCGTCATATGCAACCTCCCCATTTTGCCGCAATTGTCTGCTTCGCGTTACCCCGGCAGGGATGAAATGTCATTCTCATGCGGTGGGTGAGCAGCCGGGCGGCTTTCCGGAATGTCTGTTGCGGCCTATGAAACAATTGTATGAGAAGGTTGGACATAGTATTATGGGGTTAGGAAGAGTTGGAAAGGATGTCCTGAATTGGAGAAACGGCAGGTCAGTCTGTTTCAGGTCTGGTTTCAGGCGATCCGCTTTCCGTCGCTTACGGCAAGCCTGATCCCGGTCATGTTGGGCGGGGCGTTTGCCGTGATGGACCGCGCGTTTCAAACCGTTCCGTTCTTGCTGGCGTTGCTGGCGAGCAATCTGCTGCATGCCGGAGCCAACCTGTTTAACGACTATTTCGATTCTAAAACGGGTGCCGACGCGGCCGATTCCCTGTGTGCCAGCGGCGTTATCCAAAAGGGATGGCTCACCCCCCAACAAGTGTACCAAGGGGGCGTTGTTTGTTTTGTACTGGCCAGTCTGCTGGGCGCCTATCTGGTCACAAGGGTGGGCAGCGGCATGCTCTGGTTCGGATTGATCGGGCTGCTCGTTGGCTATTGCTACACGGGCGGACCGTTTCCGCTTGCCTATCGGGGACTGGGAGAGCTGGCCGCATTTGTGGGAATGGGCCCGCTGCTGGTGCTGGCCACCTATTACGCGCAAATGGGTATGATGCGCTGGACCGTTTTTGGGGGATCGATCCCGATTGGGCTGGTGGCGGCCGCCATGCTGCACGCGAACAATTTGCGGGACAGGGAACACGATCGGCTGGTCGGCAAGATCACATTGGCCAACCTGCTGTCGGAAAAAGGGGCCAAACAGGAACTGACCGTGCTCGTCTTTGCTGCCTATGCGATCCAGATTTTGCTCGTGTCCGCCGGCACACTGCCGAAGTTGTCGCTGATCACCCTGTTGTCCCTGCCGGTCGCGGTGCAGGTGATCCGCAAGGCATGGACAAGCGCCACCCCGCTCGAAATGAACCTGGTGGTCGGGCTGACCGTTTTGCTGCATCTGGTCTACGGAACGGCCTATGCACTGGGTCTGTTTGGCTCGGTGTTGTTTCTGCAATAACTTTGCGCCCCGCGACCGGTTGCTTCGATCCAGGCCAGGCGACGCATTACTTTCGTGGAAAATAGAAAAGGTACCGGCGAATGCCAGTACCTTATTGTTCGTCGGTATTCTGTTGGATTCCTGCCGGGTTAGCACACATACTTTTCCGCTTCGATCACTTTCGCGGCGATTTCCCGTTTCAGAGCGACCGTGTTGATCGGCTGGAAGCGAACCAATTTCTTGAAAATCGACAACTGCGTCCGCAGCATGTCACCGCTTTCCATTGCGGCCAGCGTGTCGCGGCCGAGCGCCTCGATCCGGGCAAACGCTTCGTGGACATACGCTTTCGTCATGGCCACCTTCAGTTGCGCCTTGTCGGCGTCTTTCGCCAGCGCCTTTTTGGCCCGCAGCAAAGCGGATTCCATCGCAAAGATTTCAATCATGATATCCGCCAGGTTGGCCAGCACTTCCTGCTCGTTCTGGATGTTCTGCTGGTACTTCTGGACGGCCAGTCCGCCGACCATCAGGAACGCTTTGCGCGCCTGCTCCAGCAGCAGTTGTTCCTCGCCAAGCGGTGAGCCGTCCGGCATTTGCGGCGCCATGCCCATCAGCTCCGATTGCAGCTGCTGAGCCGCTTGCATCAGCGGTAACTCGCCTTTCAGCGCCTTGCGCAACAGCGTGCCAGGGATCAACAGGCGGTTGATCTCATTCGTTCCCTCAAAAATCCGGTTGATCCGCGAATCGCGATACATCTGCTCGACCGGATACTCCTGGATAAACCCGTACCCGCCATGGATCTGAACAGCTTCATCGGCAACGAAATCAAACACTTCGGAACCGAACACTTTCGCAATCGAGCATTCAATCGCATACTCTTCGATCAGCTTGGCGGCGGTCCGTCCCAGATCGTTCGGGTCGGTAAAATCGGCAAACTGCTCGTCATACAGTCCGCCGATCCGGTAGATCAGCGACTCGAGTACATAGGTCTTGATGTTCATGTCGGCCAATTTTGCCCCGATCAGCGGAAAGGACGAGATCGGACGGCCGAACTGCTTGCGTTCGTTCGCATATTTGGCGGCCAATTCGATCGCCCATTTGGAGGAACCGACGCAGCCGACCCCAAGCTTGTAACGGCCGATGTTCAGGATATTGAACGCGATGACATGGCCGCGGCCTTCCTCGCCAAGCAGATTTTCCACCGGCACTTTGACATCTTCGAGAATCAGCGGACGGGTGGAAGAGCCTTTGATCCCCATCTTCTTTTCTTCCGGTCCGACCGACACGCCGGGGAAGGTGCGTTCCACGATGAACGCGGAGAATTTTTCACCGTCGATTTTCGCATAGACGACAAACACGTCGGCGAAGCCGGCATTGGTAATGAATTGCTTGGTTCCGTTGAGAATGTAATACTTGCCGTCCTCCGACAATCTGGCGGTGGCTTTTGCCCCCAGCGCGTCGGATCCGGATCCCGGTTCGGTCAAAGCGTAAGCGGCGATCCATTCACCGGTTGCCAGTTTCGGTAGGTATTTCGCTTTCTGCTCCTTGCTGCCGAAAAAGACGATCGGCAGCGTTCCGATCCCGACGTGTGCCCCGTGCGACAGGGCAAACGAACCGGCGCGGGTGAAGTACTCGGTAATCAGGCTGGAAGAAACTTTATCAAGGCCGAGACCGTCATACTCTTCCGGCACGTCAGCTCCCAACAGTCCGAGTTCCCCCGCTTTTTTCAGAAGTTTGACGGACAGGTCGAGATCCAATTTTTCCAGCTGTTCGCGGTGGGGTGCCACTTCCCCTTCGATAAAATCGGCCGTCGTTTGCGCGATCATCTTCTGTTCATCCGTAAAATCTTCCGGTGTAAAGACGTCATTCGCATCGATCGATTCGAGAATGAAGCTACCGCCTTTGACTTTGCGTTTCGTTTCCATAAAAAGCCCTCCTCACACGATTTCAAATACGCCGGCCGCTCCCATGCCGCCGCCGATGCACATCGATACAACCCCGTATTTGCCGTTCCGCCGTCGCAGTTCGTTGATCAGGGATACGGTCAGTTTCGTCCCCGTGCAGCCGAGCGGATGGCCGAGCGCGATCGCACCGCCGTTGACATTGACTTTGTCCATGTCAAGTTCAAGGTGGCGGGTCACATAGACGCACTGCGAAGCAAACGCTTCGTTGATCTCGAACAGATCGACGTCCTCTTTTGTGATGCCTGCCATTTTCAGCGCTTTCGGAATCGCGACAACCGGCCCGACCCCCATGATGTCAGGGTCGACGCCGCCGACCGCGAACGAACGGAACACCGCAAGCGGCTTCAATCCGAGCGCGTCCGCTTTTTCGGCTGACATCACCATCACGGCCGCCGCCCCGTCGGACGTCTGCGAAGAGTTCCCCGCCGTCACGGTTCCCTGCACGTGAAACACAGGCTTCAGTTTCGCGAGAACTTCCTGCGTCGTGTCCGGGCGCACCCCTTCGTCCGTGTCGAAGATAAACTCTTCGACTTTGACTTTCCCGTCTTCAAACGTTTTGATCTGCGCCTTGACCGGAACGATCTCTTCTTTGAACTTGCCTGCCTGGATGGCGGCTGCCGCCCGTTGGTGGGAGCGCACTGCAAACGCATCCTGCTCCTCGCGCGTCACGTTGAAACGGCGTGCCACTTGCTCCGCCGTGTGCCCCATCGACATGTAGATTTCCGGTTTGTTGTCGACCAGCCACGGATTGGGAGCGAGTTTGTATCCGGTCATTGGCACATGGCTCATGCTTTCGACGCCACCGGCCACGATCACATCCGCTTGCCCGATCATGATTTGCTGTGCGGCCAGCGCGATCGTTTGCAGGCCGGACGAACAGAACCGGTTGACAGTCATTCCGGACACCTCATTTGGCAAACCTGCGCGTTGCGCGACGATCCGCCCCAGGTTCATCCCCTGTTCGCCTTCCGGCATCGCGCAACCGATGATCACATCTTCGATTTCCGCCGGATCCAGGCCCGGCGTGCGGCGAACCAGCTCCTCGACGACGATGCCGCCGAGATCTTCCGGCCGCATTTGCCGGAGCGATCCTTTGGGAGCTTTGCCAACCGCCGTTCGCACACCGGCCACGATTACCGCTTCTTTCATTCCGTTCCCTCCCTAAAAATACCCCACGAAAGTGACGTAAAGCTACGAAGCGTATTCCGATTACTTTCGTGGGGCCCCCTAATTATGCCCCGTAAAGTGAAGCGAAGCTTTGAAGCCAATTCCGAGTACTTTGCGGGGACCCCAATCACTTCCCCGCCCGGTTCCGCGGGGTCCCGAAAATCATCCGTCTTCCGGCTGACTTGCCGGGACCCATAGAGGTTCCAGTTCATTTTTCCTAGTTGCGCAAAGGTTTGCCTTTGGTCAGCATGTGCTGCATCCGTTCCTGCGACTTCGGTTCGCCGCACAGGCTCAGGAACGCTTCCCGTTCGAGATCGAGCAGGTATTCTTCCGTCACCCAGGTGTTTGCCGGGACCCGGCCGCCAGCCAACACAAACGCCAGTTTGTCGGCGATCTTCAGATCGTGATCGGAGATGTAGCCGGACTGTTTCATCGTATAAGCGGCGATTTTCATGACCGCGTATCCGGGTTCCCCGACCACCCGAATCTTTTTCTTCTGAGGCGGCTTGTAGCCTGCGTTGGCCAGCGCGAGCGCCGTTTGTTTCGCGTCGTGCAGCAGATAGTCGTTGTTGACGGTGATGCCGTCTTCCCGCCGCAGATAGCCCAATTTTTTTGCGTCGTACCCGGAGGTGGACACTTTCGCCATCGCGATCGTTTCAAACGTCTTGTTGACCAGCGGTTGCAGATCGGCGTCTTTCTGATCCTGCACCGACTCGGTGTGGCGAATCAACAGTTCTTTGTTGCCACCACCGCCCGGGATCAGGCCGACTCCCACTTCGACCAGCCCGATGTAGCTTTCCGCCGCCGCCTGAATGCGGTCCGCCGGGAAGCAGACTTCGATCCCGCCACCGAGCGTCATCGCAAACGGAGCAGCCACGACCGGCTTGTCAAGATATTTCAGGCGCATCAGCGTATCCTGGAACTGCTTGACCGTCCAGTTGATGTCGTCCCAGTTCTCGTCCTGCGCTTCCATCAGGAGCAGCATCAGGTTGGCGCCGACGCAAAAGTTTTTCGCCTGGTTGCCGATCACCAGGCCCCGCCAGTTCTTCGACACTTCCTCACACGCCTGATTGATCATCAGCGTGATGTCAGCGCCGATCGCCTGGTTCGGGGAGTGGAATTCGAGACAGGCGATGCCGTCGCCGATATCGATCAGCGACGCCCCACTGTTCGACCTGATCGTCTTGCCCTGCTCTTTCAACACCTGCAGATCAATGATCTCTTTCTGCTCCTCGATTTCCTTGTATTCGCCTTTCGGCATGTAGAAAGATTTGACTCCCCCCTCCTTCGTATAGAAGGAAGTTTTACCGGATGCGACCATCTCTTCCACCCAGTCCGGAATCGTTTCACCTTCTTGCTTCATGCGTGCGAGCGATTTATCCAGACCGATCGCATCCCATGTTTCGAACGGACCGAGTTGCCAGTTGAACCCCCACTTCATCGCCTTGTCGATGCTGACGATGTCATCGGCGATTTCATCCACCCGTTCTGCGGTGTACAACAGCACCCGCTTTAACACGCCCCAAGCGAATAAGCTGGCAGCGTCCTGTCCGTAGACGAGAGCGCGCAGTTTCTCCTTCGTGTCTTTTTGCAGCTTGGCCGCTTCCAGCGATGCGAACTGCGGCTTTTGCTTCGGCCGGTATTCCAGCGTGTTGTAATCGAGGGCCAGGATGTCCTTGCCTTCTTTTTTGTAAAAACCCTGTTTCGTTTTCTCGCCCAGCCAGCCGCGCTGCACCATCTGTTGCATAAATTCCGGCACTACAAACGCAGCTTTTTCATCCCGGTCGGCCACATTTGCGTGCACGTTATTAGCAACGTGGACAAACGTGTCAAGCCCAACCAGATCGAGCGTTCGGAAGGTGGCCGACTTGGGACGGCCCATAACCGGTCCTGTAATTGCGTCCACATCGTCGATGCCGAGGCCGTTTTTCACCATCTCTTGAACGGTGACCATCAGTCCATAGGTACCGATGCGGTTCGCGATAAAGTTGACGGTGTCTTTGCAGACGACGACTCCTTTGCCGAGCACCCGTTCTCCGAAGTTGACCATGAACTCGACCAGTTCCGGTTTCGTTTCGGTGCAGGGGATCACCTCTAACAGTTTCATATAGCGGACGGGATTGAAGAAATGGGTGCCGAGGAAATGTTCCCGGAATGGCTTGCTGCACCGTTCCGACATCCGATTGATGGAAATGCCGGACGTGTTGGAGGAAACGATCGTGCCCGGTTTCCATACTTGCTCGATTTTTTCGAACAATTGCTGCTTGACTTCCAGATTTTCGACGACCACTTCGATGATCCAGTCGACTTCCGACAGCACCGCCAGATCATCTTCCAGGTTGCCTGGAGTGATCAGGTCAACGTTTTCCGGCGTGTACAGCAGTGCCGGTTTTGACTTGAGCAGCCGTTCCTTGGCGGCCAGCGCAAACCGGTTGCGCACCTGCGGATGGTCAATCGTCAGCCCTTTTCGCACTTCCTGTTCCGTCAGTTCCTTCGGAACGATATCCAGCAAATACGATGGGATTCCCACATTCGCAAGATGTGCCGCGATTCCCGATCCCATTACGCCGGAACCGATCACGGCCACTTTTTTCACCGCAAAATCCATCCCCATACCTCCTCATCGATCCACCCGCCAACGCGACGGCCTTACCCGCAACTGACCCGCTGCGCCGACAATCCCAAAACAGCAGGCTCGCCATGCTGCCGGAACCGCAAGCAAAGCGCTTACATATTGTCGAGAAGCTCGATTGCGCCAGGTCACGTTATGGCGGGCACCCGAATTGTAACAATTCTGTGTCCAGTGCTTCTGATAGACCTCATTGCTACATGTCTATGGACCAGATCCAGTCATTAACACCCCCCGCGCAACCGAACGGTTGGAAGGAAAATCTTTGACTGAATGGTCATTCATATCATAGCATATTCTCTGTTTTCAGTAAATACGAAAATTGCTCGCTTCAAAATTCTCTCCCAAGCGACCGCTTTGGAATCGTCAAACAAACCAGATCAACATCCCGAACATTATAAAATAATAAATTGTATATTATAAGTAATTTACAATTCTGTTTTGTGAAACGCCATACTCCAACCTCAGAAAGGGTGTCCAAAAAATCATATAAATCGGAACGTGACTCTTCGGGAAATGGTGGTCAGAGCAAAAAATGGGGATAAGGATGCGCTAGCCGCAATCATCCAACGATTCATGCCTGCAATCAGAAAATACAGCCGCCGCCTGGGCTACGAAGAAGCCTATTCGGATTTAGTGGAATGGATGATCAAAACCGTTAATCGTTTTCCACTTCACATATTAGAGAAGGAAAATAAAACAAAGAATTAGGCTCACCATTTTTACAAATAGGAAGTTGTCAAAACAACTCCTATTTTCTCTTTATTCTATAGAACACCAAACAAAAGAGGATTGGAGGTGATTAGAATGAACGCTTATGAACTCTCTTTGGAAGAGGCCAGAATCGCCGCATGGTTTCTAACAGGATTGCGCCGTGAAACTGCCAGGTTGGCTCGCCGACAAAATCGAGTCAGACAACATGAACTGTTGATTTTGAATCAACGTCTTCACGCCGATTCGGAAGAGACGGAGATGATCGATCAAATTGCTGCGGCAAATGACACACCTGCTGAGATGGAGGATCTGATTTCCCTTGAAGAAGTCTTCAAATTATTGACATTCCCTCAACAAGCGGTGATTAAAGCAACGATTTTAGAGGGAACACCGGAACAGGAAGTGGCACTCCAAATGGGAACAACCAAACAAGCAGTAAACAGAATGAAAGGGAGAGCATTAAGAAGACTCAGAAAATATTTCGAGGAGGTTAATAATTATGATTTTTGAACCTCATTCACCGGGAAAGGTGATCGTTTCGGAGGATCTCTTGCTTGAATGGAAAGAAAAAGCAAAAAAGTATGAAGACTTGCTGCAGGAATTACGTGAACAAGAACATCCAGCGACAAAGCAAGGGGGAGAAAAGTAACTATGTCCTGGCAAGGTTTTGATAAAGCGCCAGCCATTTCGAAAACAACTGCTCAGAATATGTGGACGGGCACACCTTTTTACTGGTACGGATTTTACCTTGGTGGCCCTTGTTATCTGAGTGGCGACCGCGATTCGAATAACAGAGCAATAAGCTTTACAGCTTCGTTGCACAGCGAATATAAGAATATTGGATACAATTTGGCCTATATTTATGTAGGTCGCCAGGATCAACCATATCCCTGCAATGCCCCCACCACCTCAAACGCAACTACTTTGGGTGAACAAGACGCTCAACAAGCTGCACAATTTGCTAGCGAAATCGGTGCACCTGCTCTGAGCGTCATTTACTTGGATGTAGAAGGAGGGAACCTCCATACGACAGCCATGGTGGATTACGTCAAAGCTTGGGTGAGCTACATCAACAGAGCGACAGCATATTGGGCAGGAATTTATTGTAGTGCCGGAAGCAACGGGTCAGTTGCACAACAATTGTACGATGCGGTTGGTGGAAGAGCCAACATGTGGGTTGCTCAATATCAATGCAGCCCAGGAAAATCCTATAATACAAGCAGTAATTATTGCTTTACAACTTCCTGCACAAATACTGCCTCTATCAATAATTTGAATTTGGATAACACTTCATTCTCTGGCGCTTATATGCGACAATACGCCGGGGATGTGTACGTCAAGTATAATGGCGAATGTCTTGCTGTGGACCTGAACGTGTCAAGGGACATTGACCCCAACAAAAAGCAGTTCGTCTAAGTGGTTCAAGTAACATGCGAAGTGGCTGGCGACCGCTTCGCATTTTTCACTTACTGAAGTGGAATCTTTCATCTGCAATCCATTTTTATGGTCGCAATTCCTTCACAGGTTGGCCTTGCAGATCCTCATAAGAGCCATCGACCACCAAATATACCCATTCCGGCAATGCACCCCAAACCACTTTGCCGTCTGGTAAAGCATATTGAGCGATGGAGATGGCAATTTCCGTTTCTTTCTTCAATCGGTTCAAACGGTTCGCATCTAGTGGAGCATCCTCAAATTGAACTTCTATCGTCTGACCTACAAAATCATAATCCACAGGATTGCTGTTCACCAAGTTTTTTGTTACATGAAGCGAGATTGATCTCAATTGACCGTCTTGTACCACAACGTTTGCTATTTTCCCTTGTATTCTATATGCTCTCGAGACCGGTTCCCATTTTTTCTTGTTTGATTGCTCTGCTTTCGGAGAGGAGGAAGGGTGCGGTTCATTGCTCTCTTTCGGGCTGCAGGCGGAAATTGCACTAATAAGAAGAAAACTGATCAACCAAGTCATGACCCTTGTTTTCATTAATCGGGCCCCCATTGCTCGCAAGGAGCGTCATTTTTCTCAACTTGCCCTACTACATTGCTCTATTATATGGCCATTCACATCATAACATATTTCGCCGCTGGCGCAAACGGGAACCGCCAATTTGTGTGAACCGCCAGTTTGCATCCGCATTTTTCAGCAAGTCGCGGACGACGCCGCTGATAGGCGCGGCTTCTACACCTCACCGCCGGATCGGTTCGTAAATCTCCGTTAGCTGCAAGAAATGCGGGATCACTGGGTCGTGTAGGTACGGTTTAGTTTTTTCAATTTTCGGTACAGGGTATTGCGACCGATTCCAAGCATCCGTGCCGCCTGCGAGATATTCCCGTCGGTGGTATTCAATATGCGGAGGATCGTCTCGTGTTCCAGTTGTTCAAGCGAAGCACTGGCTGTTTCGGCATATGGCGCGCGGTTTTTAAGAATATAAGCAGGAAAATGGCGGATGTCAATGATCCCGTCGGTTGCCAGAAAAGCGGCTTGGCGTAAGGATCCCAGCAACTCTCGTACGTTTCCCGGCCATGAATATTGGTTGATCAGCTTTGTTGCTTCCTCAGAGAAAGATAACATGGGGCTGCCCAGTTCCTTCACTACAGCCCGAAGCAAGTGAGCGGCCAGGTCAAGGCGGTCTTTGCGATCCCGCAGAGGAGGCAAGACGAGATGGATCCCCTGCAGCCGGTAAAACAAATCGGCACGAAAACGCCCCGCCTGTACTTCCTCCCATAAGTCCTTGTGAGTTGCCGCAATAATACGCACATCCACCTGTATCGGTTTGATTCCGCCGACCCGAATCACCGTTTTTTCCTGGAGCACCCGTAACAGGGACACTTGCATCTCGAGCGGCATTTCTGCTATTTCATCCAAAAACAATGTTCCTCCGTGGGCAAGTTCAATCTTTCCGGGATGGCCGGATTGTTTTGCTCCGGTGAATGCGCCGGCTTCATATCCGAACAATTCACTTTCCATCAAGGTTCTTGCTATAGCCCCACAGTTCAGCGCAACAAAAGGTTTGTCGGATCGGTTGCTCACGTGATGGATCGCCTGGCTCACCATCTCTTTTCCTGTTCCGCTTTCGCCGGTAACCAGGATATTGTAGTCTGTTTTCGCCGCCCGTTTGGCAAGCTCAAGAACCGAGAGAAAATCAGGATCATTCCCGTAAATATCGGCAAAGGTATATTTCACGGAACTGCGCCGGACCGATGGAAGCGATGTTTTTCGATCCTGAGTGAATGCAACCGATAGGGGGCGCTTGTCTACAAGAACGGACGCAAACCATTTGTTGTTGTCATCTTTCCTGTTATATACGGCGGAAACATCAGAATTCGGGTGATTGCCCGGTCGTTGCAGCAGCGACTCGACACCTGTCAGAAACTCTGAAAGCTTGACTGCGTTAAGCAGCAATTGATCCAGCTCGAACAAATCGCGTGCTTCCCGATTGGCGCCGGTGATTACGCCCTCTTCATTGACTCGCAATAAAGCCCCCTGGCCTCTTTTTTGCTGCGGGTGGAGGGAGATCACCAATTGTTTGTTGGAATCATGAATCAGGATCCAATCTTCAACTTTTCGTGCAATCACATCCACCATCGCCAGGATAGAAGGATGATAGATGTTGTAATAGCCGCTGATGTCCAAGACGGCGACCTGTTCCCCCAATGGATCAAATATTGGTGACGCTGCACAATAAATATATCGGTTCGCTTCCAGGTAATGGTCTTGCCCAACTACGGCCAATGGCTTTTTTTCAATAATGACCGTTCCTACCGCATTGGTGCCCCTGACCGTTTCCGACCAACAGGCTCCTTGAAACAAATGAATTTTGTCGGTGTCCTTCATAAAGGCAGGATCACCGATCCTCTCCAATATATACCCAGATGTATCCGAAATGATGGCTGTCGAGGAAAACGATTTGACCCAAGCGTATAAACGTTCGATCGTAGGATTGATTTCCCGCAAGAAAGGTTCTTTCTGTTCCCGTAACTGTTTGAATTCGTTCGATTCCAATATGGCATCCTTCGCTTGCAAAGGATCCACGCCGTACTTGCGACTTCTTTCCCACGAGTTGTTCAAACAAGGATTGATCAACTTTCGCACGTCAATCACCCTTTCTGAAAATTCCCGCTTTCCATAATCATACCCTTACCCGCCTTCGTTAGACAAGGTTAGCCAAAGAAAACCCGAGTGTTCCGAAATGGAACAAGTGCGCCGTTATGGTACAGTTCAAGGGACTTTGGAACACGCAAAACGTCTGGAAAAGATAGCGTTTTCATGCTGGCATGAATATTGCAAATACTGTTTTGCGTCACATCATCAAAAAAACAAGGAGGAGTTACCATGGCAACCACTACGACCGTCTCGCTTGATCCCCGCGTCCAGGCTTTTCTGAAAGGCGGACCGAAAAAATTGATAGTAGCTCGGAATTAGAGAGATGAATCCGAGTCTGGACAAGGGGTGAATGGGTCAAAAATTGTCTATTTTGTTAACCTTGGAAAGCCATTTTCAAAAAATGGGCATGCCAAATAACCCGACAATATCGGGTTTTTAAAAAATATGGAAAAGGCCTGTGACTATGCAGCTAATTGGCTTGCAAACCATTCGTCCAGTGAAGGAAGGTTCGCTTTTCTTGCTTCTTCCAACCATGCGTCGGCATGTTGGCACATGGCAATCAAGTAGACTCGAATGTTCC
>NZ_AQXL01000125.1 GCF_000376225.1 Effusibacillus pohliae DSM 22757 | reverse complement strand
AAGAACTTTTGCAGGAGTTCCTTGGATGCGGGATTGTTGTACTCTACATCAAGTTGTTCAACAACGAACTGCAGGTAGGCTTCATGAGAACGAGCAACAGGAATCATGAACATCACCCAAACCGTCTAGTAGTAGGCAATTAGATGCCTCCATCGCGATTGTTGGGGTGATTTGAAAAAGTCAAGAGGAAAATTTGTTCGCACTCCTGTTTTGGGGGTGAAACAATAAATGGCCCTAGTCAAGAGACTAGAGCCTGTAAGGAAATTTTAATTCCGAGAGTCTACAATTGTTTATTGGAGGTGAATTTGTCGAATCGGTTTCCGGCAAAACGTTCATCACAAAAAACCCGGCGACCGAAGAGGTGCTTGCGGAAGTCTCTGAAGCGGACGCCGCCGATGTCGACCGGGCGGTGGCAGCGGCAGAACGGGCTTACGCCGGTCCCTGGTCGAAGCTGACACCGAGTGAACGCGGAAAATTGATTTGGAAGCTGGCCGATTTGATCGAAGAACATGCGGAAGCCCTTGCGCAATTGGAAACCCTCGACAATGGAAAGCCGATTCGCGAGACACGCAACGCGGATGTCCCGTTGACGATCGATCATTTTCGTTACTATGCCGGATGGGCCAGCAAGATTCACGGAGAAGTGATCGAGAATTCGGCCGGCAGAAACTTCTTCACCTATACCCGCCGGGAACCGGTCGGTGTCGTAGGGCAGATTATTCCGTGGAACTTCCCTTTGCTGATGGCTGCCTGGAAACTCGGTGCCGCATTGGCTACCGGGAACGTGGTTGTTTTGAAAACGGCCGAACAGACTCCCCTTTCCGCTTTGTATTTGGCAGAATTGATTCAGGAAGCGGGATTCCCGGATGGTGTTGTGAACATTCTGTCCGGCTTTGGACCTACGGCAGGCGGGGCGATTGTCCAACATCCGCGGATCCGCAAGGTGGCATTTACCGGTTCTACCGAAGTCGGGAAATTGATCATGCAGCAAGCGGCCGGCAATTTGAAACGTGTCTCCCTGGAGTTAGGAGGGAAATCGCCGAACATTATTTTCCCCGACGCCGATTTCTCGAAAGCGATTCCAGGCGCCCTGATGGGGATCTTCTTTAACCAGGGACAGGTGTGTTGTGCCGGTTCCCGTCTGTTTGTGCATAAAAAAGTTTTCGATAATGTGCTTGCTGATCTGACCAGTCATGCATCGAAAATCAAGCAGGGACCCGGACTGGATGAAACGACGCAGATCGGGCCGCTTGTTTCGGATGAACAATTCGCAAGAGTTTCTTACTATCTGAACAAGGGGAAAGAAGAAGGGGCTACTCCGGTCGTCGGCGGACAGCCGCTTGATGGCCCCGGATATTTCGTGCCTCCCACGATATTCGCTGACGTTCGTGACGACATGACGATCGTAAAGGAAGAAATCTTCGGACCGGTTGTGGCTGCGCTTCCTTTTGATGATGAGGAACAGATTGCCGATGTCATCCGCCGGGCGAACGACAGCGAATATGGGTTGGCCGCAGGAGTGTGGACCAACGATGTGCGAAAAGCTCACCGCGTGGCCCACGCGTTGGAAGTCGGAACCGTGTGGGTCAACTGCTACAATGCATTCGATGCGGCTGTGCCGTTTGGCGGTTACAAACAATCCGGTTTTGGCCGGGAAATGGGAAGCTATGCGCTGGAATTGTATACGCAAGTAAAAGCGGTTTGGATGAACCTCGACTAAAAATGGGGCGGGAACAATCCCGCCCCCCTATCCGCATTAGCGGCTGTCTCTTCCCTTGGTCCCCTGGATCCATCCCTGTTTGTAAGCGTAGCTTGTCAGCTGCACCCGGTTCTCCAGATGCAGTTTTTGCAGGATGTTTTTCAAATGGTTTTTTACGGTGTTTTCCGCGATGTTGAGCCCTTCGGCGATCTCGCGGTTGGTATGGCCGGCCGCCACCCATTCCAGAATCTCGTGTTCGCGCGGCGACAACGGACTGGTCTTCGGTTCCGTCCGCTCCCGGCCGGCAAATTCGTGCAGCAATTTGACCGCCAATTCCCGCGACATCGGTGTTTCATCAAACGCCACCGCTTTCAGATAGTCGATCCAGGCGGACGGGTCGAGATTTTTCAGCAGATATCCCTGCGCTCCCTTTTTCAGCGCTTCAAACAGGTCGGCGATATCGTCCGACACCGTGATGATGACGATCTTGACGTACGGATACCGTTGCTTGATCAGCCTGGTCGCTTCCAATCCGTTCATTTCCGGCATGTTGATATCCATCAGGATCAGGTCGGGCATCAATTGTTCCGTCAGTTCAAGCGCTTCCAGACCGTTTTTCGCCTCGCCGACGATTTCAAAATCTGGATCGCTGGTGACAATCTCGCGAATCCCTTCTCGCGCATGTGCATGGTCATCGGCAATCAACATCCGAAACGGCGGCTTCATGCCTGATTCTCCTTTCGAATTACAATCCGTGTACGTCCGTTGTCCCGTTCAATCCGAAACTGCCAGCCCATTTCCTCCGCCCGCTCGCGCATCATGCGCAGTCCGTAACGGGAAGGGGAACCGAAAGGATCTCGCTTGAAACCCTGTCCGTCGTCTTCCACCGTGAGTGACCAGCCGGTACCTGTTTTCAACAGCCGAACGGCCGCGTGGCGTGCGTTTGCATGTTTTCGGATATTCATCAACGCTTCCCGCAGGCAAGCGGAGATTTCCACTTTTTCTTTCGAGGAAAGGGATCCCTCGTCCAGATCCCAATCGATCGATACCGGCACTCTGGTCTCTTTTTCAAAGTCTTGAATCATGTCCTGTACCGTTTTCGTCCACGGCAAGCCATCCCCCGTCGGGGGAAACCGCAAATTGGAGATCGCCTGCCGCACATCATCATGCACGCGGCGGACCGTGTCCCGCAAGGCCTGGTAGTGTTCCCCGCGCAGCAGATCGCGCTGCTCCAGCTGATGCATTCTGACCGACAGCAAAAACAGCGATTGGGCGATGCCGTCGTGCAATTCTCTGGCGATTCGCTCCCTCTCTTCCAGGATCGCCTTGGCGGCCCGCTCCCGATTCAGGTCTTCCTGCAAGCGTTCCAGCAGCGAAAATAGCTTCCACAGCGAACCGAAAGTGACGATCATGACCACCAGGGGTGACAACCAGTTCCCCAATTCCATCGAAATATAGGGAAGAAGATATTCATGCCGGATAAATTCCCACAATCCGATCGTAACCGTCGGAACCGCCAAAATCAGCCATTTGATCTGTCTGTACGACACATGCAAGCCCCCCTTACTTCTCCATCATACCCCCGGTGTCAAGCCGGGAGACATAGCCCGCAATGGCTAATTTGCAAAAAATAGCCCGGTTGAGCCATTCTCACGGACGATTTTTTTTGGTACTTTGGGGAGGGCCGCGGACAGGCGGTGGAATTATAGCAATGAAACCTGTATGATAGGGATGGAGGCAATCATATGAACATGAAAAAATGGATGGGCAGCCTTGCCGTAGCCGGAACGTTATTGGCATTGACGGGCACCGCGAGCGCGCACGTGACCGTCTGGCCGAAAGAAACGACCACCGGCGCTTACGAGAAATATACGGTTCGCGTGCCGGTGGAAAAAGACATCAATACAACCAAGGTGCGGGTGGAATTTCCGCAGGGAGTGTCGGTCAGCACCGTGCAACCGACGCCTGGTTGGAATTACGAATTCGAAAAGGACGCGGATGGCCGTTTCAAAGCGATCACCTGGACGTCCACGGCGGGCGGCCTGAAGCCGCATGAGTTTACGGAGTTCTCGTTCGTCGCGAAAAATCCGAAGGATCCGGGCACCTTCGCCTGGAAAGCTTATCAAACGTACGCGGACGGATCGGTCGTCGAGTGGACCGGCGCACCGGACTCGAAAACGCCCGCTTCCGTGACGACGGTCAAGCAAGGCGCGGCGCAAGGCGACCAGCACGATGAAAAGCAGGATGAGCACAATCATGCCGCTCCGGCTCCGGACACGACCGCTTCCGCCAAAACCGGCAACACGCTGCCGCTGGTTGTCTCCGGCGCGGCGCTGCTGATCTCGCTGATCAGCCTGTTCCGCAAAAAAGAGTGATCAAATAGCAGCAAGGACACCGCCATCCGGTGTCCTTTCCCACTGTTTACGCCAAGTCAACGGAGGCGAACAACGATGTACCGATTTCTGCAAAAAAACTGGTTTCGCATGGTGGCCACCATCTTGCTGTTCGCCCTGCTCGGCGGCATTGGCTACTGGTTTTGGTGGGGGGCCAGCCGCTTCCCGGTGGTCGGCAGGGCGCCCGATTTTACGTTGAACGACATACAGGACAAGCCTGTGCAATTCCATCAACTGGACGGAAAAATCCGGTTGGTCAACTTCTTCTACGCCAGTTGCCCGGACATTTGCCCGATGACCACATCCTACATGGCAAAAATCCAGGAAAACTTGAAAAAACAGGGGCTTTTCGGCCGCGATGTGACGTTTGTGTCGATCAGCTTCGACGAGCGTGATACGCCAAACGTGCTCGCACGCTATGCAAAAGCATACCGGGCCGATCCGAACGGCTGGATTTTCTTGCGCGGAACCAACGCAGCCACCCATGAAGTCGCCAGGAACTTCGGCATCTCTTCCGACTTGGACCCGTCAAGCAACCTGTACGTGCATAACAATAAAGTCATTTTGATCGATCGCGAACGGAACATCCGGCGCGAATACAACATCGGGCTTGATACAAACGCAAAAGATATTGTGAAAAAAATCACAACCGACATCGAGCGGTTGGCCCGTCAGTAGGCACAAGCGGAGGTCTGCGCCGGGCACCTCAGCAGGAAACCGGCGGATGCCCTTCCGTCCCGCCGGTTTTTTACGTTCACATGCTGCCTACAGGTCACAACAACGTTCGGCCAATGACATGTCAAACCCTCCCCGCGTAAACGATCGTGTCCCATTGATTCCGGTGCGCCCCGCAAACCACAAGCTCCCCGCCAAGCCCCACACCGTCGCAATCCCGTTCGATCTCCCGCAAAAGCAAAGCGATATCCCGCTGCAAGACGAGCAATTTGTGATCCAGTTGGTTTAGCTCCTTGCCGATTTTTTGCAGGCCGTATTCCACATCGTTGCCAGCCATGTGCAGCGACAGAAACAGCACATTATGGTGCACTCCCGACATTCCCGTTCCCCCCAGCGACTTATCAACACTATTATATCCATCCCCTGGAGAGAAAAATGTCGAATCTTGTTACCGATACAAAATAGTACAAAAGACCTACCTGCGCGTCCGAATGATTTCCAATACCGTCTCCACTGGCAGCGCCTCGACCGTCCTCCCCAGGCGGCCGGTTGTCGTCTCCGCCAGGAACAGCGAATTCAAAATCGCTTCCTCCGTCGCCTCCACAGCCGCCCGGAAACATTGCGACATGAACGGACCGTCCTCTCGCAGCACCCGCATTGTCAGCAGCCCTTGCTCCGGATCGTGCGGGATCCGATTGCCGTTGCTGAACGCGATGACGATATCGCCGCTGCCATGATGTGCGATCGATCCCGTGCGAGCCAGCCCAAAGGCTGCCCGTTTGGCCAATCGCTGTAACTGGCGGGAGCACATCGGCAGGTCGGTGGCGATTACGATCATAATCGAACCGTCAGGCGTAGTTTGTTGTTCCCGTTTGCCGGAACAATCGGTCAACAGCTTGCCGACAGGATGCCCCAGCACCGTCAGATCCTGCTTCACCCCAAAATTCGACAGCACCAGCACTCCAACATGATACGCCTTGCCATCCACCTCGATTCGCCGAGAAGCCGTTCCGATGCCGCCTTTCCATCCGAAACAGACCATGCCCGTGCCGGCGCCGACACAGCCTTCCGCCACAGGCCCCCGCTTCGCCTGGCGGATGGCTTCCCGCGCATGCTCCGGTCGCACGTGAAGTCCTCTCATATCATTCAGATAGCTGTCATTGCACTCCCCGACCACCACATTCAGCGACCCTGTCCGGTCTCCGATCGCATCGTCCCTCTCCAGCATCACCTGCAGGGCGCCTTCCGTTGCCGCCGGAACGCCAAACGTATTGGTCAACAAGATCGGGGACTCGATCACCCCCAGCTCTTGCAGCTGCACCAACCCGGTCGTTTTGCCGAAACCGTTGATCACGTGTGAAGCGGCCGCCACTTTTTGGCGAAACCAGTTGCCCTCGTGCGGCAGGATCGCGGTCACCCCGGTGCAAACGCCTTCCGCATAGCCGGATTCTGGATGCAACGTCACATGCCCGACCGCCACGCTGGGTACATCGGTTATGCTGTTCCACTCTCCCGTCGGCAACTCGCCGACAGACATCCCATACTCTCTCAGACGTTTTCGCTGCATGGTGAAACCTCTTTCCTTGCTTTGTCTTTCCCTCCACCTGCAAGCGCCGCCTGATACACTTCGTGAAACGGGACTCCGTATTGCCGGGCCGCTTTCGCCACGTCTTCATACTCGGGCGCCTGGTGCACCATTTTGTCCTGCAGAAAAGCCTGCTTCACCCGGATCGGACCGTAAGCCGTTTCCGCCACATGAAACCGCCTGTCCAAAACGCGGCGCGTCCACAACGTTCTGCGAACCCCCAGCGTGCTGGTTTCCGTCAGCAGCGTCAGTTCGCAGCGGTCGGCCGCTTCAGTGGAAGCCAGTACGGTAACCAGTGTGCCAGGCCGATTTTTCTTCATATACACAGGCGTATAAAACACGTCGAGCGCCCCCGCTTCAAACAACCGATCCATCGCATAGCCAAGCGCTTCCCCCGTAAGATCATCCAGTTGCGCCTCCAGTACAAAAATCGGCTCCCTGCCGTCCCCGATCGATACAGTCACGAGTGAGCGGTCGTCCGGCAGCTGTCCACTTGCCTCAACCGACCTGTGCTCGTCGGCTTGCTGGCATTCCCGAACCAGCGGGTGCCCATCTCCCCCTCGTACCGACTCGATCTGCTTTTTCAGCAAAATCGCCCGCAGCACGTTCGGATGGTCAAACTCTTTCTCGCCGGCCCCGTAGCCGATCCGTTCAATCGTCAGCGAGCGGAGCGGACCGAAATGTTTGACCAGCGCTTTTAAAATCCCCGCTCCCGTCGGAGTGGTCAGTTCCCCTTCGACAGCCAGATCGGCCAGCGGAATGCCGGTCAGCAGTTCCGCAGTCGCCGGCGCCGGAATCGGGTACAGGCCGTGCTCCATTCGCACTTTGCCGTGGCCGGTCGGCACCGGCGAAGCATAAATCTCGTCGATACCGAGGCTTTCCAGCGCCAGACACACCCCGATCATATCGAGGATCGAATCCATAGCGCCCACCTCGTGAAAATGCACGTCCCGCGGGTCGATGCCGTGAATTTTCCCTTCCGCCATCGCGATCGCGTGAAAGATCGCATGACTGCGCTGTTTCACCCGCGGCGGCAGCTCGCTTCGCTCAATCATCTCCAAAATCTGGGAGGCAGGCCGGTGCTCATGATGATGGTGCTCATGATGATGGTGCTCATGATGATGGTGCTCATGATGATGGTGCTCATGATGATGGTGCGAACCTATCTCCAAGCGAAGCTTTTTTGCGGCGATGCCCCGCTTCACCACCGTCTCCACCCGCATCTCAAACGGGTCGATCGGCAGCCGCCGGAGATGCTCTTTTATAAAGCAAAGATCCGCCCCGAGATCGATCAGGGCGGCCAATGTCATATCGCCGGAAATGCCGGAGATGCAATCGAGATACAACGTCTTCATTCGTCACGCGCCTCCATCACCAGTTGTTGAATCATCGCGGCCGAATAGCCCGCACCAAATCCGTTATCGATATTGACCACCGTCACACCGGCCGCGCAAGACGAGAGCATCGAAAGCAGCGGCGCCAATCCCTGAAAATGGGCCCCATACCCGACGGAAGTCGGCACCGCAATGACCGGCCGCCGCACCATGCCGCCGACGACGCTGGCGAGCGCGCCCTCCATGCCGGCTACCACGATCACCACCCGAGCTTCCCGCAGCTTTTCCCGATACGCGAGCAGACGGTCGATGCCAGCCACTCCGACATCGTAGATCCGTTCCACCTGGCAGCCCATCCACGCGGCCGTGCCCGCCGCCTCCTCCGCAACCGGCAGATCGGCCGTCCCGGCGCACAGCACCAGCACCTTCCCCGGGAATTTTCGCGCCGACTGCCCGCATGTCAGCAAGCGCGACACCGGATCGTACACCGCAGCGGAAAAATCGGCCTGCACCGCGTCCGCCATCTCCTGCGTCGCCCGGGTGACCATCGCCCTTCCGTGCGCCTGCATCAGCCGTTGAAAAATCGCCCGTACCTGCGGCACCGTCTTGCCCTGTCCAAAAATCACTTCCGGATAACCGATTCTCGCTTCCCTTCCAATATCCACTTTGCTGAATCCCAAATCCTCAAACTCTTTCATACCTTTTCCGTCACACACTTTCCGCAATGTATCAAAACGATCAATTGGCACCGTCCCTCAGCCAATCCGTAATGTCACGCCACACACTTTCCGCAATGTTCGTGACCGATCAAACCGATTGCGGTTTCCCCGATCGCCAGGCAGGCGGATCACAGCGCTTTCCGCAACGTTTCGTTCATCGATCCGCTCCGATATCCTTGCAAATCGAGCGTCACATAAGTAAATCCCTGCTCTTTCAGCACTTCCGTGATCCGGTCGGCCATCTCCAGCACGCGGACGAATTCCTCCCGCGGCACTTCAATCCGCGCGATCTGATCATGGTGCCGGATGCGAATCTGGCGGAATCCCAACTGACGCAACGCCTCTTCCCCGCGGTCCAGTTGCTCCACTTTTTCCAAGGTGATCAAGCTGCCATACGGAATGCGGGAAGACAGGCAGGCAAACGACGGTTTGTCCCAGTTGGGCAATCCCATTTCGCGTGCCAATTGCCGCAGTTCATCTTTGTACAAATTGGCCTCCTGCAGCACACTCCGAATCCCGTATTCCTTCGCGGCCTGCCGGCCCGGCCGGTAATCGCCCAAGTCATCCATATTGGCGCCGTCCAACACCCAGCGGATCCCCCATTCCCTCGCCATGCCAGTTAACCGGGAATACAGGCCGGCCTTGCAGTGATAGCAACGGTCCGGACGGTTCGCCACAAAATCGGGGTTTTCCATCTCCACGATCCGGATCACTTCATGCCGGGCGCCCAATTTTTGCGCCAATTCGACCGCTTCATTCAACTCCCGCTGGGGAAACGTTTCAGACGCCGCGGTCACCGCCAATACTTTGTCTCCCAACTCTTCCAGCGCTCTCGCCAGGACAAAGGTGGAGTCAATTCCGGCGGAGAAGGCGACGATCACTTCGTCCATTTCCCGCAAGATTTCTCCCAGCCTCCGGTTTTTCTGCAGCAGATCCATACTATCCTCTCCCCGTAGACGTGATGCCGGGCACCTCTACCACAGCCGAAACAGACCTTCCGTCACTCCCACTTGATACATGTAATAACAACCGAACGCCGTGCTGATGCCTCCGACCAGCCGGGTCAGCGACTGATGCAGCCCGCTTTTTTTCGCGCTCAGCACAAACGGAATGCCGATCATCATGGTGCAAAGGAACATGCCGAGCACCGTTCCCGCACCGAATATCAAAATATAAACGGCCGCCTGCCAGACGCTTGTCACCGTAGACATCGTCAACAGCACCATCCCCGCGCTGCCCGCAAGACCGTGCACCAGGCCGATGATCAGCGATTTTGCGTACGATACGTCCTGGTGCGGATGGTTATGCGTTTCCGTCCGTTCATGCGAATGGAAGTGATTGTGCACAACCTCGCCGTGAGCGTGCGGGTGAACATGGATTTTCCTTTTTTTATAGGAAAATACGCTGCCGACGCCCAGGTAAACGATCATCGCTCCCACCAGGAATTCCAGCGACATCGCCCATTTTTCCGGGATTTCCTGTTTCAGCAGAAGCAGGATCATGCCGATCGAAAAAAGGGTGGCCGTATGTCCGATCCCCCAGAACACCCCGGCCAAACATGCGCTTCCCAGCCGTTTCGTGCGGCTGGCTACGGTCGATACGGCGATCACATGATCCGGCTCCGTCGCATGCTTGATTCCCAGCACAAAAGCAACCGCCAAAACCGACAACAAACTGGTTCCCATAACGCTCCTCCCCTTGTGCGACACCGCTCGTTGAGCCGCAGACTTCCGACATCGCCGGCCGCATCCGGTCGTGCTTCTCCCGCTTTTGTCACCCCGGTTTATTCCGCAACATACGGAATCGTCAGCGGTCCTAACGGCAGCACCGCCACCGACATCGCGTCCCCGTATTTTGCCTGCAGTTCGCGCAAGGTCTGCCCGATATCACGGGTCGGTTTCAGCATCGCCCGCTCGATGTCCGCATCAGACAACTCGGAATAGACGTACACATCCGCCCATGTTTGAATCACCGCTTGCTTCTGCACCTGCCACTGGTCAAACATCTGGAAGGACGGATCGTTGATCATCTCCAGAATCTCCTGCGGCGTTTTTCTCATTTGCAGGATTTTCGCGTAATTCCCGTGGTTCGGCAGCCCGTCCGAACACTCCGCAGCACAAATGATCGTGCCGCCTCGCCTGACAATCTGGTGGGCGGCGCTCATGCCTTTCACCGCCTGGTACAGATTCTGGTCAAGCGGATACCCGGAGTTGGAGGTGATCACCACGTCGAAGCGGTGGTCGCAGCGGATCATCACATGTTCTTTCACAAACTCGCAGCCGGCGGCATGAGCGGCGAACAACTCGCCGGCGAACACGCCAGTGATTTGCTTGTTCCCGTTCAGCGTTACGTTCAGCATAAAATCGGGCTTGCACATCCGATTGACTTCCCGCGACATCTCCTGCACCGGGTTGCCTTCCATGTTGCCCCAGGTGGCCGCCGGATCCCCGATCATCCGCGCGTTGTGGAACGCAAGGATCGTCTCGATGCCCGCAATGCCCGGCATAATGCCTTTTGGCCCGCCGGAAAAACCGGCGAAAAAGTGCGGCTCGATAAAACCGGTGACAATCCGGAAATCCGCCTCCACATACTCTTTGTTGAGATACACGTCACAGCCGAACCGGCTGCTGCCCACTTTCGCCTGTGTCGACTTGTCATGGCAGTTGTTGTTGATGATGCGGACATTGTCGACGACCCATTCGCCGAGCATCTGGATGAATTCGTCCCGCGTCTGGTCGCGGTGAGTGCCCGTTCCGTTGATGATCACGAATTGCTCCAGCGGTACATGCGACAATTCTTCCAACAGCCAGGGAACAAGCTTGTGGTTGGGGGTGGGCCGGGTAATATCGCTGATCACGATCGCCACACGATCGGTCGGCTTGACCATTTCGCAGAGCGGCGGACAACCGATCGGGTGGCGAAGCGCGTTCACCACCGCCGCTTTCTCGTCCGGCAGACCCGCCAGATGACGGGGTTCCACTACCACCGCCGTGTCCGGCACGTCGACCGTCAGCCCCTGTTTTCCATATGAAAGAGTAACCTTCAACCGTTCTCCCTCCTTGCTCACCCGCATGCAGGAAAGTCTCTCTTGGTCAGGCGGAGTTGTCCCGCATACCGGAAAGTCTTTGCTTGTCCGGCAAATCCAAAATGCGCCCGGTGTAAGAGAGGTTTATACCGAATCGTAGACTTCCGGGTTTGCCGTATGCTTCAGCTTTTGCCCTTGCAATCCGGCGAGCAGATTTTCCGCCGCCAGCACAGCCATTTTTGTCCGGGTGGCGATACTCGCGCTGCCGATATGGGGCAGGGCGACCACGTTTGGCAGAGACAGCAGCGGATGGTCGGCTGCGATCGGCTCTTCCTCGAACACATCCAGTCCGGCCGCCCAAATTTTGTTGTCGCAGAGCGCCCGGTACAGAGCGGACTCGTCCACGTTGCGGCCGCGCGATGTATTGATAAAAATCGCATTCGGCTTCATCAGCGAAAACTCCCGTTCCCCGATCATCCGGTAGGTTTCCGGGCTGGAAGGGGCCAGCAGCACGACAAAATCGGACGCCTGCAGCAGTTCCTCAAGCGAGCAGTACCGTGCATTCAGCCGCTCCTCCACTTCAGGCCGGCGATGGCGGTTATGGTACAGGATTTTCATGCCGAACCCGGTCGCCCGCCTGGCAACCGCCTCCCCGATCCGCCCCAGGCCGATGATGCCGATCGTCGCTCCGTACACATCCTGCCCGGTCAACACCATCGGTCCCCAGCTCTTCCATTTTCCCTGCCGAATATAGTCGGCCCCTTCGACGATTCGGCGGGCGGTCGCCATCAGCAGCGCAAACGTCAAATCGGCCGTCGTCTCGGTCAACACGCCCGGCGTGTATCCGACCGGAATTCCCCGTTTCGTCGCTTCGCTTACGTCTATATTATCAAAGCCGACCGCCATGGTGCTGACCACTTTTAACAGAGGAGCGTTGTCGAACACCTCTTTGTCGATTTTGTCCGAAACGTTCGTGTAGATGCCGGAAGCGTCTGCCACCTGTTCCAACAGCACATGCCTGGGAATCGGCACTTCCTCCGAATCCCAGAGGTAGACCTCAGCCTTCGCTTCGATCAACTCCAGGGCCTGCCCGGGAATCCTCCTGGTGACGACTACCTTATCCCGTTTCATCAACCAACCTCCTCGCCGGCTGCCCCCTTTTATCCCTCTTGCTTCATGCGGTTCGTGAGACAGCCCAATTTTTCAATTTCAATCGTCACTTCATCCCCCTCTTTCAGCCAGACCTGCTGTTCCTTCGGGTACCCCATGATCACCCCTTCCGGCGTGCCTGTCAAGATCACATCTCCCGGTACCAATGTCATGAACCGGGAGATGTAGCTCACCAACTCGTCGCAATGAAAAATCATATCTGCCGTGTTCGAATTTTGCCGCAGTTCACCGTTCACGTAGGACCGGATCGCCAATTCGTTCGGATTTCCGACTTCATCCGCCGTCACCAGATACGGCCCGAGCGGGCTGAACCCGTCACAAGATTTCCCCAACAACCATTGGTTGGTGCGGAACTGCAAATCGCGGGCTGACAAATCGTTGGCTGCACAATACCCGAACACATACGAGAGAGCCTCTTCTTTCGGTACCCGTTTTGCCGTTTTGCCGATGACAATCGCCAACTCCGCCTCATAATCGACCTGCTGCGACTGGGCGGGCAGGAGCACCTCATCGCCGTGAGCCGCCAGTGCATTGTTGAATTTATTGAACAAAATCGGGTATTCCGGAATCGGCATGTTCGATTCTTCCGCATGTTTGCGGTAGTTTAAGCCGACGCAGATGATTTTCTGCGGATTCGGCACACATGGCGCGAATTGCAGGTCTTCCTCCCGCAGAAATACGAAATCGCTTACATGTTCGACCGCCTGCCGTACATACGTAGTCAATTCGGCCAACGCTTCCGGTCCGCCCTGCAGCACCTGGTCGATCGTTCGCGGCGCTTGCAACACCCCTTTGTCCGTCTTGATCCCCAGTTGCAAGCCGTCTTCCGTACGAAATGTCAACAGTTTCAATGCAAAAACCTCCCGCCAGATTGGTTTACGCCATTTTTCCGAACGTGACGCCTCCGTCGATATAAAGCGGCGAGCCCATCATGAATTTTGATTCATCCGAAGCGAGGAACAAGGCTGCCTGCGCGACATCTTCCGGCCGCCCCAGGTCGCCGCTCAACTGCCGCTGCCTGATCGTATGTAACGCGTGTTCCGGGTCGTCGTAGGACGTGCGCAGATAATTTTCTACAAACGGAGTGAGAATCGTGCCGGGAAGCAACGCGTTGACCCGTATGTTGTACGGGGCGTAATCGACTTGCATCGACTTCGTCAGCGCCAGCACCGCTCCTTTCGTGGCCGCATACACCGCCCGCCGCATCAAACCGATCTCCGCGATACAGGACGACATATTGATGATGCAGCCTTGCTTGCGCTCCATCATATGTGGGATCACGTATTTGCTCGGCAAAAATACGCCTTTCAGGTTGACGTCAACCACCCGGTCCCACAGTTCTTCGCTCGTCTCGTGCAACGCGCCAACGCCGGAGATACCCGCGTTGTTAAACAGAACGTCGATCTGTCCATATTCGGCAAGCGCCTGCCGGACCATGTCTTCCACTTGCGGCGCTTTCGTCACATCCGCCCGGACAAAAATCGCCGCCTCGCCAGATCCGCTATTTCTTCCGTTGCCGCCTGCTGCTTGTCGTGCCAGCTTGCTGCCAGCATCGTGAAACTGACCGCCGCAATCATCCGATTGCCGTGGTTGAAAACCGGCGCCGCCACGCAGCAGAACCCTTCCACCGCTTCCTGCTGTTCGCAAGCAGTGCCGCGAGCCTTCACTTGTTGCAGTTGCTCCCACAGATGATCAAAGCTTCTCACCGTATTGGGGGTTAAAGCCGTCAATTCGGCGTCGCGGTACAGCTCTTCCAGCTGCAGGCGTTCAAATTGGGACAGCAAAGCTTTTCCAAGTGCGGTGGCATGGGCGGGAAACCGCATTCCTGGACTGGATGCCAGCCGGATCGGGGCGGTCGTTTCTTCCTTCGCCAGATACACGACATCGCGCCCGTCCAGCATCGCAAGCTGAATCGTCTCACCCACCCGCTGCACGGAAGCCGGCGCTTCCTGGTGAGAAGCGCGCACTCTTACACCAGCTTGATCACGCACTCCCCAAGTACTTCGTCTCCCCACAGCAGCTGCAACCGGTCGCCGTTGGCAACCGGGCCGACGCCGGCCGGGGTACCGGTGTAGATGATGTCGCCTTCTCCCAGGCCAAAATGGGACGCGATAAAGTCGATCACCGTCTGCAGATCGAACAGCATGTCGCTGATATTGCCCCGCTGAACCTGCTGCCCATTTTTCCGCAGTGAAAAATCGGTCTGTTTGCACGCCTGTTCCCCGGGAAATTCCCGAAACGAGGTGAGAACCGCCGAATTGCGAAACCCCTTGGCCGGCAGCCACGGGTGACCTTTTTTCTTCAGTTCGCTCTGCACGTCTCGCAATGTAAAATCGATCCCCAGCGCCAAGTGGTCGACAAGCTGATCCACGGTCATTCCGTGCTGGTACGGCTTGCCGATGCGAATCACCAGTTCCGCCTCGTAATGCACTTCGCCGCGGTCACCCGGCAGTTGGATCGTCTGGCCGCTTGCTTCCGCCAGCGCATGCGTCGGTTTGGCGAAAATCATCGGTGATTTCGGCACCTCGTTGCCCAGTTCCTCCGCATGCAAACGGTAATTGCGGCCCACACAGAAAATATTGCGAATCTCCATCCCGCTTCCCTCTTTCCGCCGATTTTCGATTGCGGCCCGAGTTGGCCGTCTTACAACGATTTCACCATGCCGCCATCGACCAGGAGAGCTTGACCGGTGATGTACGTATTGGCGAACGACCCGAGAAAAGCGACCGCCCGGCCGAATTCATCCGGAGAACCGTACCGGCCAAGCGGGATTTGGGCGATCATTTCCGCCTGCACATCCTCGACCGGGATCCCTTTCGCAGCCGCCTTCTGCTGATCCAGTTCTGCCACCCGGTCGGTCGCGATCCGGCCGGGAGCCACCGTGTTGACGAGAATCCCGTCTTTTGCCAGTTCGGTCGCCAGACTTTTCGTCAGTGCGTTGACGCCCGCGCGGATTGTATTGGACAAAATCAGCCCCGGAATCGGCTGTTTGATCGACGTGGAGGTGATCGTCACGATGCGCCCGCCGCCACGCGCCCGCATGTGCGGCAGGCTTGCCCGGATTAAGCGAATCGCACTCAGCAAGTTCAGCTCGAACGCTTTGATCCAAGCCTGATCATCAAAATCATCAAACGTCCCGCCGGGAGGCCCGCCCGCATTCGTCACCAGCACGTCCAAACCGCCGCCCGCTTCCACCGCCGTTTCAACCGCCTTCGCGATGTCCCTTTCGCTTGTGACGTCCATTTGTACCACTGCCACTTTTTGGCCTGTGGCTGTCTCGATGTCTGCAGCTGTCTTGTTCAACTCCTCCAAATTGCGGCTCGCAATCGTCACAATCGCACCCTCACGGGCAAATTCCAGCGCGCTCGCTTTTCCCAATCCTTTGCTGGCCGCAGTCACCAGTACCGATTTTCCTTTTAATCCGAGATCCATTTTTACCGCCTCCTTCTGAAGTTTACCCCAAGCCGCACGCTTCGTGCAGCAGGTCGACGATATGCACCGCCTGCATCCAGTCTTGCAAATTCGCCCGCTGAATACCCATCCGCATCTGCAGCAAACATCCGGGGTTGGATGTGACAACGAGTGTCGCTTGCGTTGCCTCCACCGATTTCATCTTCTCATCCAGTACTTTCATCGATGTCTCATACTGCACCAGGCTGTAAATGCCGGCTGATCCGCAGCATCCGTCCGCCCCCGGCAGTTCCACATATTCCGTTCCCGGGATCGATCGCAGTAGCTCGCGTGGCTCTGACTCCACTTTTTGCACATTTCGCAGGTGGCAGGAGTCCTGGTAAGTGATGCGGTACGGAAGCTCTTTCCGAAACGGCAAGGGACCCAACTGTGCCAGGATCACGTTGATATCGCGGCTTTTTTGCACGAATTGTGTGGCCCGTTCCGCCCACTCCGGTTCATCGGCCAACAGATGATCATATTCGATCAGCATGGCCCCACATCCGCCTGCATTGTTGACGTACCAGTCGGCACCCGTCGCTTCAAACGCCTCGATATTTCGTTTTGCCAGTTCTTTCGCCTGTTCCAGTTCTCCCGCATGCGCATGCAACGCACCGCAGCATGTCTGGGTTTGCGGCACAACCACATCACACCCGGCTGCGGCCAGCAGCTCAATACTCTTTCGGTTGGTCTCGTAGAAAACAGAATCCATTACGCAACCGGCAAAAAAAGCCACCTTCGCCTTCGCGGTCTCGTCTGATAAACCGCTGGTGACGCCGGCTCCTTTCGCTTTCACCAGCCGCTGCCGAGCCAGGTAAGCAAAGGGAGACGGAACATCCGGCAGCGCCGCCTCAAATTCCCCCATGTGAAACGGCAGTTTTTTTGTGATTCCGATAGCGTGCGCCACCTTTCGCAGACCCGATTTTTGATATAGCCAGATCAGCCCGCCGAGCGCTTTCAGACGGCCGGGATAGGGAAACAGTCCTTCGAACACTAATCGCCGCAGCGCTTTGACAAGCGGTGTTTCCCTGCCTCTGCTCCGCTTCGCGGTTTGAATCGTCTGTTTTGCGCCCTCGAAAATCATCCCGTACCGGACACCAGACGGACAGGCCACCTCACAGGCGCGGCACCCGAGACACTGGTCGATCGGGCCTGCCAGATGTTGGAGCAGGTCGATCTTCCCTTCAGCGGCCGCCTTGACAAGGGCGATTCGGCCGCGCGGCGAGGCGGATTCTTTTTCCAGCACCTGATAGGTCGGGCAGGCGGGCAAACAGTAACCGCACTGCACGCACTGAAACGTCTCATCGTAAGGAAGTTTCGTCTGTTGGGCGCTCATTCGGTCAACACCACCCGTGTCTGGCCTGGCTGCGGGAAAATTTTGTACGGGTTGAGGATGTTGTTCGGGTCCCACGCCTGCTTGATCCGCCGCATCAGATCGAGGCAGACCGGCCCCAACTCCATCTCCATGTAAGGCGCTTTCATCGTCCCGATGCCATGCTCACCCGACAATGTGCCCCCCAGTTCCACAGCCGCCCGGAAAATCTCGCCGACCGCCTCCTCCACCCGCCGCATCTCTTCCTTGTCCCGTGCATCGGCGATAATATTCGGATGCAGGTTCCCGTCTCCCGCATGTCCGAACACCACCAGATGGATCTTGTATTTCTCCCGGATCTCGCGCAGGCGCTGGAACATTTCGGGGATTTTGCTGCGGGGGACGGTAGCGTCTTCCGAGATTTTCGTCGGCTTCACCCGGGTGATCGCCGGCGAGACCAGTTTGCGAGCCAGCCACAATTGCTCCCGCTCCGTCTCGTCCTTCGCCACCCGCACCTCCCGCGCCCGATACATCCGGCAGATACGGGCAGCCTGCTCGATCTCCGCCTCCACCGCCGCCGGATGTCCGTCCACTTCGAGCAGGATAATCGCATCCGCATCGATCGGCATGCCGCACGGCTTGTAATTCTCCACAGCCCGAATCGACGCGTTGTCCATCATCTCCATCTTGGCTGGTAAAATTCCGTTCGTCAACACGCCGCTGATCGCCCGCCCCGAGTCGATCAGGTCGTCAAACACCGCCAGCAACGCTTTTCTCGCGGGCGGTTTCGGAATCAGCCGCAAAATCGCCTTCGTAATCACGCCAAGCGTCCCTTCCGACCCGATAATCAGCGGGGTCAGGTCATAGCCCGTCACATTTTTGACGGTCATGCCGCCCGTGCGAATGATGTCTCCCTGCGGCGTCACCACCTCCAATCCGATCACGTAATGCTTGGTCACGCCGTATTTCAGCCCGTGCGGGCCGCCGGCGTTTTCGGCGAGGTTGCCGCCGATCGTCGACACGTTCGAACTGCTCGGATCAGGCGGATAAAAAAGGCCGATCTCCTCCACGCGCTTGTGCAGATCGGCCGTGATCACGCCCGGTTCGACGATCGCAATCAGATTGTCCCGGTCGATCTCGAGCAGCCGATTCATCCGGGTCATGACCAGCGCGATGCCGCCAGCCACCGGCAGCGGGCCGCCGCTCAGCGAGGTGCCGCCGCCTCTTGGTGTCACGGGGATCTTTTCGCGGTTGGCCAGCTTCAGGATGGCCGCCACTTCTTGCGCCGTCTTGGGGAACACCACGACATCGGGCAGATAGGTGCCGAAGGAAGCGTCATACGCGTAGGTGCATCGTTCGTCCAACGTGTCGAGCACCCGGTCACGGTCGGTAATCGCAATCAGTTCCTGGATGATTTCCGGCTTCATCCGGTTCTCCCCTCTCCCATTATCCATTAGAACCCTAAAGGAACGCCCTTACCCGCCAGCTCCAGTTTTTCATCAGCGTGAACTTCTTTTAACAGTGCCTCGGAAACCCATATCCGTTCAAGCTGCAGGGTATTGGGAATCCGGACGATTCGCAAATTCTGCAACTCCCTTTGGCCGAGCGACTGAATGGCCAGCCGCACCGCTTCCCCATCCGACTCCGCAATGATCGGAATCATCGCGCGCTGCACAAACGTGGATGACAAATTGTTCAAATAGGTGGCTTTCCAATCAATCTTGTCCACCAGCTTGCGGGTTGTAAAATCGGCCAATCCGATCCCGTTGGCATTGCCGTGCGAGGCGTCCGCCAGATCCAGCACCACAATCCGTTCGATCCGGGGGGACTCCGGTTCCGGCTCCCCGTGAATCCGCAGCCGCCCGATCACATTCGTATCCATGCCCGTGCCGCTGTAGCACTTGCCCATCTCATCCACAATCAGCACATCCAGATGATCGAACGGCAGTCGCGGCATCATCGTTTTCGCCTGCTTCAACAGTTCCGCCTCCCTGTCCGGGATATCGGCCGGTTCAATCCCTGCGATCACCGCCGTTTGGTCAAACGCATTTTCCAGTATGCCAAGCCCGTACAGCACCGGGCTTTTTTCCAGCACGATCCGGGCCATCGGCACAATCAGTTCGCGCAGCCCCCGCACGCCAAAACGGTGGAGATTGGCAGCCCCGGCTGGGTTGCCAAGCCCCACCACCAGCATTTTGCACAACCCGCTTTCCACGCAGCCCTTGAACGACGTATGGGGTTTGATCCGGTTGATGACCACGATGCCGTCGCTTTCATACGCCAACCGGTTCTGAAACACCGGCGTTCCGTCCGGCAGCTGCCCCAGTTCCACCACCTCCGTCGTAGCCCGGATTGGGGCCCCCACCGCTGCTTCCGTGATGCCGAGCGCTTGCAACGCCTCGATCTGTCCGGCAGGTGTGCCTCCCCCGTGACTTCCCATGCTCGGAACGAGAAACGGGACTGCCTCCCGTTCACGCAACACCTGACAGACAGCCCGCAGAATCTCGACGATGTTGGCGATCCCCCGGCTGCCCGCCGTCACGGCGATTGTGGCGCCGGGTCGGACGGAGGTCAGAAAGACGGCTTTTTCCAATTCCTGACGCACTTTTGCTGCGACGTCCGCAATCGCTTGCCCGTCAAACTTTTGCCGGACCGGATACATCAAAGGGAGTTCCATACAGACACCTTCCAGCCAATGTCGATTCACATTGTCGTTTATCAATGTGCGCTCCCCAACAGCCGTCCGACTCCGTGAATTTTCTCGAGGATCAGGATCAGCACCACCGATATCAGAATCACGACACTAGACACAGAGGCGACGATCGGACTGTACGCATCCTGCATGTTCGAAAAAATCTCGAGCGGCAACGTTCGCATATCGGAAGATACCATAAACAGCGATACAGTTACATTATCGAACGAAGTCAAAAAGGAGAACAGGGCCCCGGACAGGATCGCCGGCCGAATCAGCGGCAGCGTCACCCGCCAGAAAACGGTGATTGGACTGGCCCCGAGAATGGCCGCCGCCCGTTCCAAGGTGTAATCAAAACCGCTCAATCCGGTCAGCACAAACCGGATCACATACGGCACACAGATGACGATATGGGCGATCAAAAATCCGGTCGGCGTCCCCGCCAGCAGCATCGGCGTAAAGTAAATCAGCAGGGCGATCCCCAGTACCAGCTGCGGTACCGTCAACGGGGAGGTCAGCAGCGACACCAGGTAGCTTTTGCCCGGAATGTCGTACTTGGCAATCGCGATCCCGCCCAGGGTGCCCAGCAGCACGGAAAAGAAAGCAGCCAGGAAAGCAAACTTGACGCTGTTCCAGAAAGCCTCAACAAACTCCGGTCGCTCCAGCAATTTCGCATACCACTGCAGCGAAAATCCGTGCGGCGGAAAACTGGGATAGCTTGCGCTTGTAAAAGACGCCGGGATCGTGACGATCAACGGGATCAGGATATAGACCAGACTGATCGCAGCCACCGCAACCCTGATTTTTCCGGTGACTTTCATTAGCGAAACACCTCCCGATACCGTCCTCTTTCCATGATTCTCGTAAAAATCGTGACGCTTGCCAACGTGATGCCGAGCAGTACATACGAAACGGCCGAGCCGTAAGTCCAGCGCAGCAGATGGATGATCTGGTCATACGCCACCACCGGCAGCATCGGCACATTCGCTCCCCCCATCAGGGCGGGAGTCACGTACGCGCTCATCGACATGCTGAACACCAGCACGATTCCGGACACGATGCCGGGCAGGCTGAGCGGCAAGGTGATCGATACAAACGAGCGGAACGGACTGGCGCCGAGAATCGCGCCCGCTTTTTCGAGCGACGGGTCAATGTTGTACAGACTGGTGGCGATTGACAAAATCATAAACGGCAGATACGCGTTCGACAAACCGATGACAACCCCCGCTTCCGAAAACAAAAGTTTCAGCGGCGAATGGGTGATGCCAAGGCCTGATACCAGTTGGTTGACCGTGCCGTTTGGCAGCAGAAGCAAATACCAGCCAAAATTGCGGACCACGATGCTGATCAAGAGAGGCGACGCTACCAACAGGGCCAGCAGCCCCCGGACACGGGGAGAGCATTTTGCCATCGTCAGCGCGACCGGATAGCCGAGCAAGAGCGACACGATCACCGTGTACAGGCTCACTTTGATCGTCAGCCAGAGCGAGTGCAGGTAATAGGGATCGGTGAAAAACCGGACATAATTGCCGATGCTGTACACCGCATTGGCCCCGCCCAGACCTTCCGTGTCAATAAAGCTCAAATACAGGATATAAAGCATCGGCACCACAAAGAAGCCGATGGTAAACAACAACAGCGGCAGCAACAGCAACACGGCGTACAGATACTTTTTCCAGTTCCTGCGCTTTCTTGCAACGGCCGGCTGTGACTGCAGGGCGGTTATTTCTTGACGGCCATCATGTCTGACGGGTTCCATCCGACCATCACCTCAGTTCCTATCGTCCAGCCCGCTTCGATCGAGGGATGCAGCACCTGCATCCGTTCGCCCAGCAGTGACACTTCGATTTCCCAGGCGGAGCCCAGGTAATTCATCTGGGTGATCGTAGCGGTGTGCGCATTGGAGTGTGGATTCGGGTTTTTCGCCTGCTGGATCGTCAGCTTTTCCGGGCGGATGTAGAGCTTGACCGCATCCCCCGCCGCACAGGTGCGGTCCGGTCCCATCACATTCTCCGCTTCGACCAGCACCTGGCCGCCGTCCGCCAGCTCCACGCTGATCATCCGGCTGTCGAGCGATCTCACCCTGCCGTGCAGTTGGTTTGATTTTCCGATAAACTGAAAGACAAATTCGGTCTGCGGATGGGCATAGATTTCAGTCGGCGTTCCAACCTGTTCAATCTTGCCCTGATTCATCACGACGATCCGGTCGGACATCGAGAGCGCTTCCTCCTGGTCGTGCGTGACGAAAATGGTGGTGACGCCCACTTCTTTTTGCAGCCGTTTGATTTCGGCCCGCAATTCGTGGCGCAGCTTGGCGTCAAGATTGCTCAGCGGCTCGTCGAGCAGCAACAGCGTCGGCTGCACCACCAGCGCCCGGGCGATGGCGACGCGCTGCCGCTGGCCGCCCGACATTTCGCGCGGATACCGGTCTTCCAGCCCGTTCATTTTCACCAGTTCCAACGCTTGCCGGATACGCCGTTTTTTCTCCTCTTTCGGCACTTTATGCAGGGACAGGCCAAAATCGAGATTTTCATACACGGTCATATGCGGGAACAACGAGTACGTCTGGAACACCATTCCCAAACCTCGCTTGTATGCGGGAACGTGATTGACACGCCGTCCTTTGATAAACACATCCCCCTGGTCGATGTCGAGAAATCCCGCAATCACGTTGAGCGTTGACGTTTTGCCGCAACCGGAAGGGCCAAGCAAGGTGAGCAATTCACCCTGCTTGACCTCCAGATCGATACCGCCCAGGATCACGTTTGAGCCAATTCGTTTGTAAACCCCGCGTAGTTCCACGTCATGCGTCAGCGCCTGCATGTTCCGTCTCCTCTTTCTCTATTTTTTCACGTTCTTGCCCAGTTCCGGTGTGACCTCTTTCGACCATCGGTCCGTCCACTGCGCCCGGATCTCAGACAGTTTCTTGACATCCGGCCGGAAGACGGAATCGCTGTCTTTCAAACCGATCGACGCTTCATATTTGGGTGCCACTTTCATCCCTTTCAGAACCGGGTAGAAACCGCTTTCCGCAATCTGCTGCTGCGACTCTTCGCTGATCAGGAAATTGATAAAATCCATCGCCGCTTTTTTATGCGGGGCGTTTTTCACAACTGTTGCGCTGAACGCTTGCAGCGGCGCCCCTTCCTTGGGGATCACCATTTTCAGCGGTACGCCGGAATCGACCAGTTCGGCGATCGCGTAGCTGCCCATCACGGTCACGTCGGCAGCCCCTTGTTGCACGGCGGGCATCATCTGGGTGGAGTTTTTGTAGAACGTGTCCGAATAGCTGGCGAGTTGTTTCGCCTTTTGCAGTCCGGGTTCCAGATTGTCGAGGCTGCCGCCGTTTGCGTTCGCCAGATTATAGAGCAGGGCAAATCCCCAGTCGTTGGCGATGTCGGCGAACGCCGTTTTGCCTTTGTAGTCGGGGCGAATCAGATCGTTCCAGGACGTAATCGGCGCCCAGCCGTTTTTCTCGAACGTTTTCGTATTGTATGCAGGTGCGATCACCAACCCGAATACAGGCACTCCGACTTTATCCACCGCGACAAACCGCGGGTCGACCTTCGCCATGTTGGGAATCGCCGATTGATCCAGCTGCTCGGTCAGCCCTTTGTCGGCCGCTCGCTGCACGTCAAGCGGCACGTACATCGCGACGTCGTACTGCGGCGCGTTTTTCTGCAGTTCGACTTTTGACAGGATTTCTCCTGACAACCCGGCTACGAAGTTTACCTTGATGCCATACTTTTCTTTAAATTTCGGCGCAATCACTTCGCGGATCGCCTTTTCGATTTTGCCTCCGTTCGCGGCAACCGTTATCTCCGTCGCATTGTCGGACGACGAATTGGTCGGTTTTGCCTCGCCGGGCGGTTTCGCGTTGGGCACCCCGCACCCGGCCAGCGCCGCCATCGTCAGCACAAGTCCAAGTCCAATCCCGATCCATCGTTTCATCACATTGACCTCCCATTTTTCACTCTTTTAGCGCCAGCAGCTTTTGGCGCACGTTTTCAAGGTGCTGCCGCATGCAGGCAACCGCGCCTTGCAAATCGCGTTTCTCGACGCACACCAAAATCTGCTTGTGCTCTTGCAGCACACTTCTTCGTTTTTCCAGATTTCCGATATTTTGATAGAGGGTATAGTCAAGACTCTGTTTCAGCACTGGTGACAGGTTGTCGAACACCTGAATCAAAATCGGGTTTTTCGACGCGATGGCAACCGCCCGATGAAAGGCGAAATCAGCCTCCACGCCGGCTTCCCCCATTTCCAGCTGGTGCTCAAAATCGAGCAGCGCCTTCTTCATTTCTTTCAGATCCTGTTCATCGGCGCGCAGAGCTGCCAGTTCGACGGTGCCCAACTCAATGATTTTGCGGGTCTCCAGCAAATGCAGCGTTTGTTCCTTTTTTGCGACGATCGAAAGGACTAACGGGTGAATGTAGTCGCTGAGATCGACTTTTCGCACAAAGGTGCCTTCCCCCTGCCGCGTTTCGATGATCCGGGCAGCCGCCAGCATGCTCAGCGCCTCACGGATACTGGAGCGGCCGACACCGAATATGTCGCTCAGCTCCTTTTCCGAAGGCAGTTTGCTGTCGGACGGGAGCTCTCCTTGTTCGATCAACCGCTTGATTTCTTCGACGACTTCTTCCGATACTTTTTTTCTGCGGATGGGCTTGACTTCTCGCATGGCAACCTCCCTTCCTGCAGGGTGAGCGTACCTCCGTCAAAACCGATCTGCTCATCAGACAACCTGATGTCCGCATCTTTATACTTCTACCGAATGTTCGATATTCCTTCTTTATTCGAAAAATTTTGTTTTGTGGTTTGGATGTCAACGAAACGTGCCGAAGGATGAGAAAAGGCTCGGCGAAGTGAACGCGCCAAGCCTTGGTGCAAACCTGCATTTATTTTTTCTCAACCGCATGACCGCCGAATTCGTTGCGCAGTGAGGCCACCACTTTGCCGTGGAATGTGTCTTCCTCCAGGGAGCGGTAGCGCATCAGCAGGGACATGGCAATCACCGGAACGTTGGCCTGCAGTTCCAGCGCCGTCTCCACCGTCCACTTGCCTTCGCCGGACGAGTGCATCACACCGCGGATGCCCGCCAGCTTCGGATCCTTGGAAAACGCCCGTTCCGTTAGTTCCATCAGCCAGCCGCGGATCACGGAGCCGTTTGCCCAGACGCGCGCCACCGCCTCATAGTCAAAGTCAAACTGGCTCTTGTTTAGCACCTCAAACCCTTCGGCGATCGCTTGCATCATACCGTACTCGATTCCGTTGTGTACCATTTTCAGAAAGTGGCCGCTGCCGTTCGGACCGGCGTACAGATAGCCGTTTTTCACCGAAATGTCGCGGAAAATCGGCTCCACCCGCGCGAACGCATGCCTGTCGCCGCCAATCATCAGGCATGCGCCGTGGCGGGCCCCTTCCATGCCGCCGGATGTTCCCACATCGAGAAAATGGATGCCGTGCTCACGCAATTTTTCGGCACGTCGGATCGAATCTTTGTAATACGAGTTGCCGCCTTCGACGATGATATCCCCTTTGGCAAGCAGCGGCAGTACTGTGTCGATCACCGAATCGACGATTTCTCCCGCCGGCACCATGATCCACACGATCCGCGGCGCTTGCAGCTTGCTAACCAGCTCTTCTATCGAGGCGGCCGCAACCGCTCCTTGTTCCGCCAATTGACGGGCCGGTTCCGGATTGACGTCATATGCGACCACGCTATGGTTGTGATCAAGCAGATTTAGGACCAGGTTGTAGCCCATTTTTCCGAGGCCGATCATCCCCAACTGCATCGATTGTTCATCCCCTTCCATTCTTTGCTGACCCCAGGCATCGCCGCCGCAATCGGAGCCACAATGCCGGTAGCGGTTGTCATTGAAACGGTCGCCGAACCGGTCGCCACCCGAATCAACGCGGCAATCAGCCAACCGAGGACGATCGGCGAAATACCGGAACCGGTCGCCCAGTCGGCGATCGCCTGAAACTTCGGCGACAGCCCGGGATAAGCCGCCCGGATGCGGGCAAGACCGCTTGTCTGCTGAGACGGATGCATATACGGTTCCTCCGATTTCACAACACAGGCTTCCTTCCATTTATGCATATGACATCCCCCTGATCTTAACGTTTGCAATATCGGCGTTGCCACATACATCGGTGGAAGTTGTATATCCTACAAAATGGAGGGATACCTGATGGAGAAACAAATCCGCAAGATGGAACAGGAGATCGAGACGCTCAAGCATCAGATCCGCCAATTGCAAACCGGAAGCCCGGCTGGCTCGGACGAACCGCGTTTTGTCCAGCCGGAGCTGCACGCATCCACCGGCGAAAATGCGTTGCATGACATGGGACGGATGGAACTCGAGCAATTTGACACATTCGAAAACTTCGCCAGTGGAGAATAGAAAAAGCCTGCGTAAGCAGGCATTATTTGACAACTTCAATCGGCCCTTCGCCGCGTTTCAACATTTTGGGATAGGTTTTCTCGGGCTTGAGTACCGAGATGATATGGTCGATAGCGACCTGCGGATCCACCGTTTCGCCGCACGTGTAACAGTCGAGTGCTGCAAAGCCCTTTTCCGGATACGTGTGAATCGAGATGTGGCTCTCCGAAAGCAACACGAGCACAGTCGCTCCCTGCGGCTCAAACTGTTTGGCCTGCACGGACAATACCGTGGCGCCGCACTTGTGCGCAGCTTGTACCATCACATCTTCCAAAAATTTGGCGTCATTGAGCATGTTAAAGTCAGCACCCCACGTGTCGACAGCAACATGTCTCCCGAAAGTTGAGTACTCCTGGGTCATGAGCTTCGGCCCCCTTCCTAAACGAAAAATGATAGTACTTAGATTTTTCGCTAGGACCTACGTCATTCACCACGGGGGAAAGTTAGTCCGGAGATGTCCTAACCCTTTAAGTGAATCCTGGTTCCTAATCCAAATGTTGATCCAACATATTTTCAACGAAGAATAAATTATCACAGATCACAGGCGGTTTCAATAGCTTTTTGCAAGTTTTTTTGTAAAACATGATACCGGCCTACTAGAATCGGTCCTCCCGGAAACAGCCGCCGCTTCCGGCGGAGTGCACGCCGCACGGCCGGCCCGCCACCGGATAGCAGCCAGCCAAATCGCGCACAATGGAGATATCATTATATGAAGGAGGGCTTGGATTGAACATTCAGCAATCGGTAGACGCGTTTTGCCAGAAAATCTGGGACGAATACGAATCGCGTCCGGAGACGCTGCCGGCCGAAGTGACGGTCAACAACGTCGGAACCGGCATCATCGCGAAAGCGGATGAAGACGGACTGTATTTTGAAGCAAACGGCGACGAATTCGACATCGAGGAATGGTTTATGCAAAACAACTTCGCTTCCGACACGCTCGGCATCCAACCGCTCAACAAAGAACACCGGCCCAGTTAGTTGCCGGTGTTCCAGCCTGTTGCAGAGATCGTCACATCGTTGTTACCGGCGTGCGGCCCGTGAGGGGAAAGAATACGACAGCGCTTGGCGGTGCATCCGGACTACCAACGGGACCGTGTTTTTTCGTTTCCGGAAAACATCTGGTTACAGCCTTCCGGCTTGCACGCCGGAGAGAAACTCTTCCAGCCACTTCATTTCCGTTTCGCAGTGCATCAGCGCGTTTTTGACGAGCATCACAACGGAAAACGGGTGATCGGGAGCTTTCACTTCATACAGCCAGCGCAAAAATTTCACCTGCTCCCGGGCGGCCGCCAGCCGATCGCGGATGGCATCCTCCACCTGTTCTGCGTCCGCCAGATGGCCGTTCATCAGCGCCGGGTACAGGGGATGGTACATGCGGGCCTTGTTACGAAACGCCTGATGCAGCAATTTTTTCAATTGCTTGCGCCCGTCCGGGGTAATGCGATAGATCCGCTTTTCCGGACGCCGATCTTCCTGGATCACCTGCTTGACCTCGATCCAGCCTTTTTTCTCCATCTGGTCAAAAGCGTAGTACAGAGTGCCGTAATTGACCTTGATATACTCATGCACCTGACGCTGCTTCAAAATCTGCAGCACTTCATACGGATGCAGGTCCTGTTCGTACAGGAGCCCCAAAATCAACAGCCGCAGTTCCATCCGACCGCCGCCTTACAGGTTGCCCTCGGTCACCGGCTGCCGCGGCATTCCCCGCTCGCCGATTTCCAGCTTCGATTTCCCCATGAAACATGCGGTCACAAGCCCGACCACCGCCGCAGCCAAAGCAAACAGGAACACATAGGAGATCGCTTCCGCCAGTGTACCTTGTAGCACGGTCAAAATGGCAGGCGGAATCTTCGCCCGCAGTTCAGGCTGCAAGAGCGCCTGGGGATTCTGCAGGAATGTGCCGGCCATAGGCGAACGGCCGAGTTTATCGGCCAGTTGGTTGGTCATATGATGGGTCACGATCGTGCCCATCACCGCCACACCGACCGTGCCGCCGATCGAGCGGAAAAACGCGACACTCGAGGTGGCAACGCCGCGTTGCTTCATATCGACAGCTCCCTGCACAGCAGTTGTCGAAGCGGGCATCAACGGACCTACCCCCAGCCCAAGCAGAATCATGCATAGAGTCACTTGCATTTGGGTCGCGTTAACGTCAAGCCGGGACAGCAGGAACGCACCGAGCGCCATCACCGCCATCGCCGCGACCGTAATCGTCCGGTAACTGAATTTGCGCATCATAAAGCCGCCGGTCATTGAGCCGGCCACCACCGCCAACATCATCGGCGTAAGGATGTTGCCCGCGTTGGTAGCGGTTCCGCCAAGCACTCCCTGAACGAACAGCGGAATGTAAGACGCGCTTCCCATCATCGCGATCCCCTGTATAAATACGACGGCGCTCATTACCGCAATGACCCGCTTTCGGAACAGTGCAAGCGGCAGCATCGGTTCTTCGGCCCGTTTCTCGATCAGCAAAAACAGGATCAAAAACAGGGTCGACGTGCCAAACAGTCCGAGCACTTGCCAGGACGACCAGGCATACTCTTTGCCGCCAAACACCAGCGCAAGCAGCAGCGTGACGATCGAAACAGCCATGGCAGCCGCCCCGAGGAAATCGATTTTCGGCCTGGCTCCCGCCGCCTTTGTTTCCACCAGCGAGAAGAGCAGGATCACAAACGACAAAATACCAAGCGGCAAGTTGATGTAAAAAATCCAGTTCCACGATACGTATTCGGTAATATAGGCACCGATCGTCGGCCCGAAGACGGATGACAGGCCGAATACCGAGCCCAACAGCCCCTGCATTTTCCCCCGTTGTTCCGGCGGGAAAACTTCAAAAAAGATCGTGAACGCAATCGGCATCAGCGCACCGCCGCCGAGTCCCTGCAAGCCGCGGTAGATGACCAGTTGCATCATTGTGTCGGCCGTTCCGCACAGCGCCGAACCGGCCATAAAAACCGCCAGTCCGAGCAAAAAGAACCGCTTCCTGCCATACAAGTCGGAAAGCTTTCCGACAATCGGCATCACCGTAGTGGCTGTCAGCATGTACGCCGTGAAAACCCATGAGTAGATGTCCATACCCTTCAATTCGGCGACGATCGTGGGCATCGCGGTCGAAACGATCGTCTGATCGAGCGAAGCCAGCAGCAACGCTAACATGATGGCCGCCACCGTCCATTTAACACGCACTTGCTTCATACAATCCGCCTCCAAGTCTGGTTGGACAAAAAATGATCAATTACTCTAATTAGAGTACTCCAATTGGAGCTTGTTTGACAACTGCCTTTCACCAGATTATGGCCAAAAAATTTGCCAAAAAATTTGTTTGATTTTCCCGATTTTTTCTGCTAGACTCAAGGCAAGACCTTTGGAAAAGGTCCGTTTTCAAGGGTCTTAAGAAGCTTTGGGAGGTATTTTGTAACATGCAAGGAATTGTCAAATGGTTTAGCGCAGAAAAAGGGTATGGCTTCATCCAGCGCGAAGACGGTGACGACGTGTTCGTCCACTACTCCGCCATTCAGGCTGAAGGCTTCAAGACCCTTGAAGAGGGCCAACATGTGGAGTTTGATATTGTGGAGGGCGCGCGCGGGCCGCAGGCTGCAAACGTGGTGAAACTTCCCTAATAAAACAATAAGTCCCCGTCCGATACCGCGTTTTCCCGGACGGGGTTTTGTATTTTTTTTATGGTTCTTGGAAATCGCCGAGCGGGATCTCGAACAGCTTGATCACCAGCTTGTTGTTTTCCTGGGCTCCCATGGCAAACAGAAACAGCTGTCCGTCATCGCCCATCGCATGATCCAGGTATTTCACGTTGTAGCCAGATGGCAGATCCAGAAAAATCGGGTACGAGCCGCCTTTTGCCGTCTTGTCCCCTTTTGCCCTGACCGCTTTCAGGTTGACCGCCTGGTCAAGCCGCGGCTGGATTTCGAACAGATAACTGCCGTAACCGACATCCGCATACTCGTAGAACTTCTGCTTTTGAGTGCCGCTCCGCAAATATTCGTGGTTCTTCACGTCAAAAATGAACCCTTCCTGCGTGTAGATAAACCCTTCGTTCATATGTATGGCTTTCTCCTTGCCGGGCAGCTTGTAAATATCCAGCTCGCCGCGAAGCTGGTCCATCTCCGACTTGTCCACTTCCGAGTAATTGAAACTGTCTACGTTATATTTTACAGCCAGTTTGTCCTTCCCAGCAATGTAGAGAATCTTGCCGTTGAGAAGCGCCTTCTGCAGCTTGTATCCGGGGAAGACGTCCCGCTTGACCGTTCCGTCTTTCGCCTCGACCGCCAGCCGTACCGTCCCGTCCGTCTCCTGATAGACAAAAACCGGTCTCCCGTCCGTTGTCACAAACGCGTAACGCGGCAAACCGGGATCAAACGGGCCGTTCATTTCGGCCAAGACCTTGCCTTTCAGCGGATTTGCCTGCGTATGATCGATCACGTCCTGAAATGTTGCTTTCGCAGCCGGTTGCTGTGCCGCCGTCTGCTTCCAAAAATTCGGCATAGACGCGTTCAACGGTTGGCATCCGGCGGTCACGATCGCAATCGCGGCCAGCAGCAGGTAGTGCCTCGCCTTCACAGAATCACCTCAAAGTCTAGCATGCTACCTCTACTCTAGCACAAGATTCGCTGCGGAACCACCGAAAAAACCGAATTTTCGACACGGTTCGCCAGATTTTCACCCGCTGTGCCGGGGAGTCACCACGCTCCCATGTGCCTGTCTCCGGAAAAAGAACCCGGCCACCGTGAATCCGCCAAGCATCACCGCGAACGGAACCGCGACAAATACCGCCGCGCCGACCGCCGCACATGCATCATCACCTTTTACCTGCCGATCCGGTTTCCACCTTGCAGATCTCCATACGCTCTTGGCAGTGGGGGTGGAATGCACAGCCCATTACACAACCTTCAACCCCTCTTTTACCACAAACGACACACAGGGAATGCGCTCCGATTGCACGGTATCTTCCGCCCGATTCCCGGCTTCTGTGAACCATCAGAATGTCAGGCTGCCGGGTCTCCGTATCTGACAGGATCACGTCGACAGGCGTATCCATAATAATATACTCCTGTTCGCAAGAGTCCGATAGCGTACGCTCCAACCGGTGGCTGATCCGCTGATGGGTGGTGGGAGGGGAACGGTTTTAGTTCCAGTCTGCCGCCGAGAAATATCGCACATATGTTCGCGTGTGCCAACGCTTCACACATAGCCAGAAGCTTCAAACTGTCTGATTCGCGAAAACTCCCCTGCGAGCGGTTCGCAGGGGAGTGGATCGTTTACCCAAACTTGTACGTGATTCCATATCCGCCTTTCGGATACACCCATTCAATATTGTAGGTGGGACAGCCGAGCCGGCACGTCCCGCATTCGATGCAGTTTTCAAACGCGACCGATGTGTACGTTCCTTCCCATGCGTACACATCCGCCGGGCAAAAATGGGTGCATTCCTTGGTCGGGCAATTCAGGCACACTTCCTGATCCTTGATGATCAGGTGCGACTTCTCATCGACCTTGTAGCGGATGGTAAACAGCTTCTCTTCAATCGTGGCGCTCATCCGTTAATCGCCCTCCATCCCTTGTAGCCGAGTTTCAGCAGATCCCAGGTGCCGCCTGTCGCTTCCTTCAGGCGCTTGATCGCATAGCGCTGCTTTTCCGCTTTCGACACGCCGTTTACCAGCAGCATCTCGTAGGCCGCGTCGTTCACAGCACGGGGCAGGTTCTCGAACAGGACTTTCGGATCGATTTCGTTCAACAGAGCATGCAGACCCTGGTATTTCTTGAGGTCCTTGTGAATGAACGACTCTTTCACCTTCGCGTCGTACAGGCTTAGGGTTTGCCGCGAGTAGTCGCCCCGTTTTTTCGCCTCGATGATCGCTTCCCCGGCAAACCGGCCGGACGTCATCGCCAGGTTGGTGCCTTCCCGGTGCACAAAATTCACCAACTGCGCCGCGTCGCCGCAGATCACCCAGCCGTTGCCCGAGAGGGGCGGCACCGATTTCAACCCGCCTTCCGGAATCAGGTGCCCTGCGTATTCTTTTGTCTCTCCGCCCTGAATCAGCTTGCGGATCATCGGGTGCTGCTTGACGCCTTCCAGCAACTCGTACGGCTTGATCTTGTGTTTTTTCAGGTCGGACACCATCACTCCGATCCCGAGCGAAAGCGATTCCTTATTTGTATACAGGAACCCGAGGCCGGTCATGCCGCGCGATGTCTCCCCGACAAACTCGATCGTCACCCCTTCGTCCCCTTCCAGGTTGAAGCGGTCCATGATTTTCTCTTTCGGCAGGAAAATTTGCTCCTTTACTGCCAACGACACTTCGTGCGGCAACCATTCCTTGTGGATGCCAAGCGATTTTCCGAGCAGCGAATTGACACCGTCCGCAATCACCACCACATCCGCGTACAGATCGCCCTGGTCGCGGTCGGTGCGGACACCGATCACCCTGTCGCCTTCCCGGATCAAATCGGTGGCAACGGTTTCATACACCGGAATCGCACCCGCCTGTTCCGCCTTGGAGGCGAACCACTGATCGAACTTCACCCGCATGCCGGTCCAGCAGTTGTACGGCTCCTTGAACGCTTCGTTGCGATGACCGAACGTAACCACCGACTCCGGTCCGAGAATCCACAGCCGTTGTTCGACAATGTGCCGCTCGAGCGGTGCTTCCGTCCAAAACTCGGGGATGATGTCCTCCAACTGTTTCCGGTATAACACGCCGCCGAATACGTTTTTCGCTCCCGGAAATTCCCCCCGTTCCAGCAACACCACGGACAGCCCGGCTCTCGCCATCGTCAGCGCTGCCGCCGTTCCGGCCGGACCCGCTCCGACGACAACCGCGTCAAATTTGTTCGTCATACCCGCACTCCTCCTTCCTCGGCCGCTTGCGAACGGTTGGCTGCATCGGTCAGAAATGAGGCGCTCTTCCGCCGCCGGACCTCTTCGGTAATCGCCGGCACGATCTGGAACAAGTCTCCCACGATCCCATAGTGCGCCACCTTAAAAATCGGGGCGTTCGGATCACGGTTAATCGCCACGATCACGCCGGAATTCTGCATGCCGACGAGATGTTGCACCGCACCGGAGATGCCAATCGCAAAATACAATTTCGGCCGAACCGTATATCCGGTTTGTCCAACTTGGTGCTCATGCTTGATCCACCCGGCGTCAACCGCAGCGCGCGATGCGCCGACGACGCCGCCCAATTCGTCAGCCAGTTCCTTCAGCATTTTGAACGGTTCCGGTCCGCCTAAGCCCCGGCCGCCGGATACGATAATCTCCGCTTCCTCGATGTTGACTTTCGATTGATCCTGGATGAAATCGAGCACTTTAGCGGCGATTTCCTCCTCTCGAATGGAAAAATCGACGCGGATGATCTCGCCTTTGCGCGAGGGATCCCTCGGCAGCGCCTCGAACACGCCGGCCCGGGCGGTCGCCATCTGCGGCCGGTATTGCTTGCAGAGGATCGTCGCCATCATTTTTTCCGAAAAAGCGGGCCGGGAGGCGAGCAGCAATCGGCTCGGATGCGGCTCCACATCCAACTCCGTCGTGTCGGCCGTCAGACCGGTCGGCAAGTGGGTGGCAATCGCTCCCGCCAGGTCGCGGCCGGTGGCGGTCGCTCCGAACAGCACGATCTCCGGCTTCACCTCCTGGATCACTTTCATCGATGCACGCGAGTAAGGATAAGTCCGGTAATACCTCAATTCCGGCGCATCGCACAGGTACACGCGGTCGGCGCCATAGGCGATCGCCTCTTCCGCCAGATGTTGCACATCATGGCCGATCACCAACGCCATCAGATCGACTTCCAGTTTGTCTGCCAGCTTTTTGCCTTGCCCCAACAGTTGCCAGCCGACGCTCTTCGCTTTGCCGTCCCGATGCTCGATATAGACCAGTACGCCGCGGTATGCCGACCAATCGGGCATATCGTCGGCCGTCCGCTGTTTCGTTTCTTCCGCCATCGATTTCCTCCCCCTTAAACCAGGATGTTTGATCCCGTGATGCCCGCAAGGAAGCGGATGCGCTTCACGGGTGTCCCTATTCGATGATCCATTCTGCGGCGTCCAGACGGATACGGACGCTTTTAGCGGAGTTTCCCCTTAGGCTTGCTGTCCCCAGCCAAAACGCGCCGGGAGATCGGTCTGCCACAGCTTCTCAACGAAAGCGGCCGCTTTCACGCGGGCGTCGTCACCTTCGATCATCACCGTGTCGACCGTGCGCTGCTCAGGCACCCACGATTTGGCGACGATTGTCGGGGAGCCTTTCAGGCCGATTTTGCTGCGGTCGAGGTTAGGAAAATCCTGGGTCGTCCAGATGACCGGTTTGTACTGCGCCGCCCGCAGCATGCCGGGCATCGAAGCGCGCCGGACTTTATTCAGTTCTTTCAGGGCGGTCATCAGCACCGGCAGTTTGGTTTGCACCACTTCCACCCCGTCTTCCAGGTGGCGGTGCACCGTGATGCGCCGGGTGTCCAGATCGATGCCGACCACCTTTTCGACATACGTCAATTGTTCAAGATCCAGCCGGCAGGCGATGCCCGGACCGACCTGCCCCGTATCGCCGTCCAGCGTCTGTTTTCCGGTAAACACAATGTCGACAGGCCCCCAGGTGTCCGCCACTTTTTTGATCGTTTCCGCCAACACGTACGACGTGGCCAGCGTATCGGCACCCGCGAATCCTCTGTCGGTCACCAGCACCGCCTCGTCCGCACCGAGCGAAATGCACTGCTTCAAAGCTTTCTCCGCGGGCGGCGGCCCCATGCAGACAACCGTCACGCGTCCGCCGTATTTCTCCCTGAGCACCAATGCTTCCTCCAACCCGTGCAGGTCGTAAAAATTGACGATCGCAGGCACCCCGGTGCGGATCAGCGTGTTGGTTTTGGGATCGATGCGAATTTCCCGGCTGTCCGGCACCTGCTTGACGCATACCACAATGTGCAGCATCCGTTTCGACCTCCTCTTCTTCACCTGAGGCAGAAATAAACAGCTTCCTACCTCTATTGTATTGTGAAAATATGAACTATTGTCAACAGATTATTTTATCAATTTTTAATTATAAGAAGATATCATCTACTACATCGAAATGATTCCAATCTGCTTCCACCATATGCCTGGACGATGCTTTCATGACCGCGATCAATCCGCTCATGTTCCTGCAGGGATCATGGCATGATAAGAGAGTGTGGGATGAATGGCAGAAGGAGGCAGATACGGTTTGCTGCGAAATCGTTGGAAATGGGCGTTGCTTATCGGCATTCTGGCCGTCGGATCGGCCGTTCTATTGTTCAGGCCCTACCTGGCAGATTGGCTGTCGCTGCGAAAAAAGGAAACGGTGCAGCCGATCACGGTTGGCGCCCGCACTCTGATCGTCGCTCCCCATCCGGACGACGAAACGCTGGGTGGGGCGGAAGTCATCCAAAAAGCGCTCGCCGCCGGCAAGCAAGTAAAGGTGGTGATCGTGACAAGCGGCGACGGATATAAGCGGGCCGTCGAGGAAAATTACGGGATTGCGTCACCCTCTCCGGCTGACTACAGACGGTTGGGGGAAGCGCGCCATTTAGAATCGTTGAAAGCGATGAAGCATTTTGGCCTGGCGGAAAAAGACGTGATGTTTCTGGGATATCCAGACGGCGGAGTGAACGGGCTGTGGGAATCGGACTGGGACTATGACCATCTGCACAGAGGACTAAACGGCAGCACCCATTCTCCCTACGCGTTCAGCTATGAAAAAAATGCGCCCTACTGCGGCGCCAATCTGGCGAAAAACTTGTGGGACATTATCCGAGAGTTTCAGCCGACCGACATCGTCTATCCCGATCCGAACGATCAACATCACGATCATTGGGGAACCAACGCGTTTGTTAAATATGTCCTGACCCTGCACAAGTACCGCGCCAACGAATGGACCTACCTGGTGCACCGGGGAGATTTTCCGGCGCCGTGGCGGTATGAGCCGAACCTGCCTTTGCATCCGCCGCATGTGCTGAGCGGATTGGACACGAAGTGGATTTATATTCCGGTGAGCGAACAGGAAAAGCGGAAAAAGCACGAAGCGATCCGGCAATACGCGACGCAAACGAAAGTGATGGATCCGTTTCTGGAAGCGTTTGTTCGCACCAACGAACTGCTCGGGACGTACACGGACCCGACGCTTCCGGTCGCGCCGGAAACGCCTGATTTTGCCGGTTCTCCCGCCTTTCCGCATCCTTTGTTTCTCGATGCGCACGGCGATACGGTCCGCAGAGAGGTGGAGGCGGCGGCGGATATCGCGACGGTTGGCGGGGTTCTGGCAGATGGAAAATTGTACATCGGATTGGAGACCCGGGCTCCGATCAGTCCGCGCGTGGCATACAATGTGCGCATTCGCCTGTTCCGACCGAATGAAGTGAAACGGCTCGACCTGACCGTGCACGGAACGCAAGTGACAGCCGCCAGGTATGCGAGCAACAGTTTGGATTTGCCGCCCGATACGGCCGTTCAGTCAAAAGACAACCGGCTGTGGCTGACCTTGCCGGGCAACCTGCTGGATGGCACCACCAGCATCTTGCTGTCAGCCGACAGCGTTGTCGATCGGGAGCGGATCGACAAAACGGCCTGGCGATTGGTCAAAATCGCCGGCCGCTGAGCCGCAGCCCGCAGGCCTCCCGCAAAAGATTGTCCGCTGGCCGGCACAATGTCATATAATACAAACAGAGCCGTTTGCCAGAACCCTTTTGCGGAACCATTCAGGGACATGGGGAACGGGTGAAAGCGGTCGATCAGTCGGCGGAGGGGAAACCATTGAATCAGGAGTTCGTATTCCATTGGATTGCACATTACGGATATATCGGACTGTTTACCGCGCAGGTGCTCGGCATCGTGGGAATTCCCCTGCCGGATGAGCTCTTGATGACGTTCGCCGGATTTTTGGTGTCGAAGGGCGAACTTCGCTATTGGGTGACGCTACTGGTGGCGTTTCTCGGCAGCATCGTCGGCATGTCGTTCAGCTATCTGGTCGGCCACCGGTTCGGGCTGCCCCTGCTCGAAAAACACGGCCGAAAAATTTCGATCACGCCGGAAAAACTGGAAAAAGCGGAACAGTGGTTCCGGCGTTTCGGCAAGTTGACCGTTACGCTCGGCTACTTCATTCCCGGCGTCCGCCATTTCACCGCTTTGTCGGCAGGGATCAGCAAATGGCCGTACCCCGCCTTTCTGCTGTACGCGTTTCCCGGCGGTCTGCTCTGGGTGCTGACGTTCGTCACGCTCGGTGTGTTTCTGCAAGACCATTGGCTGACCTTTTCAAAAGCGCTGCACAAATACCTGTGGTTGGCGGCAATTCTCGCTGCCACAGCGGCAATTATTGGATGGCGGATCCGCCGGTTCGTTTGCAAGCAGAAGGCCCGCTAAGCAACTACCCTAAATCAGATGCACGACAATCGTTTGGCACGTCATGTTTCACTGTGGCGGATATTTATCCTCTTTCAGTCGGAAATTCGATCGTAAACACGGCCCCCCCAGCCGCACCATTATCCGCCCGGATGGTGCCGCCGCTTTTTTCGATGATCGCACGGGTGATCGCCAACCCCAGCCCGGTATCACCGCCGTCGCCCTGGAAAAACCGCTCGAAAATCTTTTCCTTGTGCTCCTCCCGCAATCCAGGGCCATCGTCTTCGACCGTAATCCGAACGGCCGCACCGACGTTTTGAATGCTGAGAGTCACACGGCTCCGGGCGTGCCGGATGCCGTTGGCCAACAGGTTGATGAACGCTTGCATCATTTTGTCCGGATCGAGCAGCAATCGGCCGATCGGCGCTGCTTGCAGGCTGACGTACACCCCTTTTTGCTGGGCCAGGCTCTCCACGCGCTCGATGCTTTCCTGTGCGATCATCTGCAAGTCGACCGGTTGCAGGTCATAGATCGCGTCGAGCGTTTCCAGCTTGGACAGGTAAATCAGCTCGTCGACCATCTTTTTCAGCCGTTTGCTTTCCGCTGAGATCACGTCCAGCCCTTTCTCCGCTTCCGTTCCCTGAAAAATGCCGTCCCGGATTCCTTCCGCATAACCCTGGATCGCCATCAGCGGCGTTTTCAGCTCATGCGAAGCGTTCTGCAAAAAGCGCCTTTGCGCCTCGTCATACTGTTTCAGCGCCAGGGTCATCTGGCGGAAAGCACGCGACAGTTCCTCCAGCTCATCGCCCGTGTGGACGATTTCAGGCGGCGAAAAATCGCGCTTTGCCAGCCGGGCGACCGCCTGCTGCAGATGTTCCAGCGGACGGGTCAGCGAGCGCATCATAAAATAGGCCATCGCCAGCATCAGGATGGCAGTGATGAGAAAGCCTTTGATCAGCACCATCACCACCTGATACGTCACCGTCCGGATCTTTTGCAGTTCGGTGAACAGGACGAGCGCATACGGCACTTGCCCGCCTTTTCCTATCGGCAATGCCACAAACACGATCTCTTTGCCTCGCAGCTCGCCCTGCCCTTCCAACGCATCCCCTTCAAACACGCGCTGCAGGGGAATCGGCGAGCGCATAAACGGCGGCACCTCCCGCGAACTGGATTCGACCACTTCCTGACTGGCTCGCGATACGATAAAATAGTTGCTTTCAATCGTGTGCAACGCAAGCCGGATGAGAATCTGTTTTCTGACGGGGCCGAGTTCTCCGGTACGGCCCGTTCCGGCCAATTCAACCAGACGGTTGGCTTCCATCCGCAGACTGTCCTTCGCTTCCGTTACCATATAATCGCGGATAAAGGCGGTAAACAAAATTCCCGATACGGTCAGCGTAATCCCGATCAAAATCAGGTACGTGAACACCAGTTTTTTGCCAATCGTGCGCTTCATCGTCACCCTTCCAGTTTGTAGCCGTAGCCCCACACGGTCTTGATCTCCACCGCCGAATCGACCGCTCTCAATTTTTTCCGCAGGCGCTTCACCAGATCATCGATCGCCCGTTCGTCGCCCAGATATTCATACCCCCACACCTGATTCAACAATTGCTCGCGGGTGAACGCCTTGTTGCGGTTCATCGCCAAAAATGACAGCAAATCGTATTCTTTCGTGGTGAACGGAATCTCCTCTTCCTCTTTCACCACGCGCCGCTCCTCCAGATAGAACGTGAGGTCCTCGATGCGGAGAATTTGCTGCTTCGCTGCGCTTCCCGCCTGCAGGGCGTCGAGGCGGCGAAACATCGTTTTTACCCGTGCCACAAGCTCCCGTGGCGAGAACGGCTTCGACAGATAGTCATCCGAACCGAGTTCAAAGCCGACGATCTTGTCCACTTCCTCGTCTTTGGCGGACACCATGATGATCGGCACCATGCTTTCGGCACGAATTTTTCGGCACAGCTCGTAGCCATCGATGCCCGGCATCATGATGTCGATGATGAACATGTCCGGCTCAGACTGTTGCCACGCTTCCACAGCCGGCTCCGCCCGGTCGAACGTCCGTACCTGATAACCTTCCGCCTGCAGGTACCGCTCGATGATCTCCCTTACTTTTTCGTCGTCATCCACAATAAAAATCGTCTTTTTCCGATCCTCAGCCATGTCGATCACCTGTTCCCAGTGTACCACAGCGTTGGCAAATTATTGAGGTGTATCGCCGACTTTCTCCGGCTGTCTCTCCTGCCCCGGTTCTCCGGATGTGCCCTTCTCCTGCTCCCGCTTGCGCTCCGGCTCCTCCGTGATTTCGCGCATGGAGTCCCTGAATTCGCGAATCCCCTTGCCAAAGGCGCGACCGATTTCCGGCAATTTGTTGGGCCCGAATATCAGCAGCGCCACGATCAGGATCATAATCAATCCTGGAATTCCGATATTCTCAAACATGTATAACGCCCCCTTGTCGAATCTGCGTGTCAAACGCCCATCCATATTAGAATGTATCAAATTTTTGTGGAATAATTGTGGAATGCAAGTGAAAGATGCTGGATTAACGGGACGAGAAGACCGGTGTATATTATTTAGATATTTACCTAAATATCTAAAAGGGGACTCCTATGAATGAAGTGTTTAAGGCGCTGGCGGATCCAACCAGGGATTGTTGCCGCTTGGACGTTTGGAATTGCTCTCGCGGTGGCAACGATTGCGCCGGTCGTCTATTCCTACGTTTTGTACCGGAAATTGTCGTCATAGGCGAAACGTAAACGGGGTGAAATGCATCACCCCTTTTTCCATGGGGGAGATACTCATAAACCCGGTGATATCTTATCGTCCTTTCAATCTCCCTCAAAAAAGAAAAACCCGGCGATGGCAAGTAACAACAGCGTCCCCAATACACTGAGCAGCAAAAATCCGATGCCGCCGACCACAAACAATTTTCCCGGGAAAAGTACGGCCACGACCAGTCCGATTAAAACCAGCCACAAAAACGTTTTAAATGTGAACTTCAGCAGTTTCCAAATGATCAGCGCAAACAGGATCCCGATGACGATATGCATGATCACCATGACGAATTCCTCCAAGCTGCCGCTTGCGGGCGGCATTATTTTTCACAATACACCAATCAAAACCGGATGTACAACAAGCGGTTGCCACCAATCAACGGTTTTCACAATTTATCCGAATTTGCCTGTTACAATAGAAACAGGAGGAGGGGTTTTCATGCGAAAACTGGTCCTTTTGGCCGCCTTGTTGGGGATCTTCTGGTTTGGACAAGACATCAAGCGATCAAATCTCTATCAAACGATGGAACGGGGAGTGACGCAAAACCTCGACCGGTTCCTCAACCAGTTGCACTTGCAGCGTCCCGATCCGAACAACATCCAGCAACAGGTCGGCCAGGTTTTGCATACGATCGACCAGTTGGATCAACAACTCGTCGATCAATTGCTCACACGTTCGCTTGGAATTCGGAATCTGCCGTCGCTGCCGGAGTTTCACAATCCGCAAACGTCAGACCACTCGGTCGGACAGATTCAGGTGTTGGCGGGAGATTCCGGCGTAACGCAAGCCGATCTGCAGGCAGCAGTAAAAACCATTCAAAACATTTCACTGCCGATTTTGCAACAAAACCTCTGGAAACCGACGGAAACCACCCGCGTGGTGCTGTTCTCGTCGCACGAGGGCTATGCCAATGCGTTGCGCAAATCGGGTATCCAAGCCTCGATGATTCCGAGCATCGTATCGAAGACGGGTGGGCTGACCGTCGGCAAAGATGTTTGGATCCCATTATACGCTTCCAAATCAAACGCCGAACTGGCCGACGTGTTGACGCATGAGCTGACCCATACGGCGCTGAACGAACAGGGGATCGGGGAAGTGATCCCCACCTGGGTGAATGAAGGGATCGCCTGGCACAACGGCATGGCAGCGATGAACCAGGTGGATCCCCGGATGGCTCAACAAATGACAAACGCCTTAAACCGCCAAATTCAGCAAGTCGCCCAACGCGGCCAGTTGTTGCCTCTGTCGGCAAGCGAACAGGACATGTTGCGGGCCCGCTACAACGTCGAATGGGAGGATTACCTGGCGGTCGAAAATTTGATCCGGCAGGGGGGCATGAACAAGTTTCGAACATTTTTGGCGGGAACCAGGAAGCTCGGTGTCAGCAACAGCTTCGCAACCCAGTACAGCGAATCGCTGCACGTATATGAAAACGAGTTCTACCAGTCCCTGTCCGGAAAATAGAAAAACGCCAATAAACTACAGCCAGCCTGCTTCTGAAATAAGCGTGCTGGCTGGTTGCTTCAGGCATCCTCCACGGTGTACCGGGAGAGATTCAAGAGCAGCCCCATTGCGATCAATTTCATGAGCAAAGAACTGCCCCCGTAGGACACAAAAGGAAGAGGGATTCCGATCACCGGCAGCACTGCGCTTACCATCCCGATATTCGCCAAGGCGGCAAAGCCGATCATCGCCGTGATGCCGACCGCTAGCAGTGCCCCAAACCGGTCCGGCAGACGGGAAGCAACCCGAATCCCCCGGATGATCAACACCGCGAACAGTGCGATCAGCAAAATCCCCCCTAGCGTTCCCCACTCCTCCGACAAGATGGCAAAAATAAAATCGGTGTGCGGTTCCGGCAGATAGAGAAATTTTTCGATGCTCCGGCCCAGTCCTCTGCCGGTCCAACCGCCGGATGCGACCGCATACAGGGAATTTGCTTGCTGATAGCCCCAATACTGGATGTTTTCCGGTGAAAAAGGATCGAGAAAAGCCAGCAACCGCGCTCGGCGGTAATCGGACAACATGACGAGCGCAACCGCCAACAGTCCGGAAGGGAGCAAAATTTTCGCCAAGTGCTTGCCAGGGGTTCCGCCCGCAAACAGAATGGCCAGCCCGCTGACCGCCAACAGGGAGGCGCCGTCCATGGCCGGCTCGATCAGCACCAGTCCCGCAAACAGCCCGATGACCACCAGAGGCGGTACAATCCCTTTTTTAAAATCGGCAAGCTGATCGTGCTTTTTCGAAACAAGATGGGACAGGTAGACAATCACCGTCAGCGTCGCCAGTTCGGATGGTTGGAACGACACGGGGCCAAGAGCAATCCAGCGATGCGCCCCTCCCACTTTTGGAAAAACGAACACCAACAGCAAACTGACGAGCGATGCGGGAATCAGCCATTTCAACAAGTCCCGCCACTTCCAATAAGGCAGGTTCATGACAGTCACCATCGCAATCAACCCCACGGCCGCCCACAAACACTGCCGGATAAAAAAATAATGCGGCGACTTGTCCAAATGCTCGGACGCCCAAATCATGCTCGCGCTGTAGATGTTCAACAAACCGCTGCTGACAAGCAGCAAAACCGTGATCAACAAAACAAAATCAGGCCGGTGCCGCGTCAATTTCATCGAATTCCTCCAAATTGAAACCAGCATGGAAACTCTGCCAAGTTATCTGTCATAGTATAGGGAGGCATCTCGCAATAAGTAAGAATAAGCGGAGGTTTCCCATGCACTGGATCACGATTGTATTGATCGGACTCGCTTCCAATCTGGACAATTTGGGCATTGGCGTTTCATTCGGGATGCGCTCCACCCGGATCCCCTTTGTTTCCAATCTGATTATCGCACTGATTTCGATGCTGGCCACCTATTCAACCCTTTCGTTGGGACAGTGGGTGTCCAGCTACGTTCCCCCGAGCGTCGCAAACCTTATGGGCGGCCTTCTGATCGTGGCCATCGGCGCCTGGACGATCGGCTCCGGTTTTTTCAACCGGTCGCCCGCTGATACGGATGATGCCTTGACCGCCGTCTTGCGCAATCCGGAACATGCGGACATTGATCAGGATCGGGTGATTTCCTGGCAGGAGTCGATTTCATTAGGGGTGGCGCTCGCCTTGAACTGCATGGCAAGCGGCTTCGGTGCCGGAATCAGCGGCGTCTCCCCGTTCTGGACGACCCTGTCAGTTGGTGCATTTTCGTTACTAACAGTGGAGCTTGGCGTTCGCGCCGGTCATCGGATTGCAAGAGCTTGGCTGGGCCGCTACTCCAATCTGATCGCCGGACTGCTCCTGATCGGAATCGGCGTTTACGAGATCCTCATCTGATCAATGACCGCCCAAACCCCCTTGCCCGGTTCAAAAAACAGTTCCATCGTCAAGCCGTGCGGATCAAACCGATGACAGTCCGCCAGATAAACGGCCACCGCACCGATCAGATCCTGTTCCGTCAGCGGGTAGCGAAACAACCCGTTGCGGGCGGTGGCCACCGCGAAAAATCCTGTTTTCTCTTCATACAGCATACAGCGGCTCCGCCTCCACCTGTTGCGGCGGCTGTCCGTACCTGGCCGCAACAAACACGCAAACAGAGTCCTGCTCGTCAAACCAGATCCTCATCGGTTACCTCCCCATAAACCGGCGAACCAACTTATAAATCAAATAAGCGAGCACAGCGTCAAACAACAATCCCCAAATCGAAAACCCGTGCCCGAAACCTCCAAAGGGATGCAGCATGTGCCCCAGCAGCGACCCGAGCACCGCGCCGGTTGCCAGCCCGCCGAAGAAATGGCCCAATCCGCCAAAAACAGACGATTTCGTCTGGGTCGACGGCTGCAAAACGGGTGTTGGATACGACGGCCTTTGTGTGACATTGGCCGAAGGGCTTTTCGGACCCGAACTGTAGGTTTGCGAACTGGAACTGGTACCGTAACTGCCGACGAAATGGGAACCCGACACGGGCGTTTGCGAGGAACGAACAGTGCCGCTGAAAGTTCCCTTGCTGCTCGAGGCTGCGAGGGCAGATCCGGCGGTTCCGAACATCAACGCCAGCGTCATCAGCAGAGTCAGCCATTTTTTCATCGATTATCCCCTCCCATCGCTGGTCCTAAAAAGCCAATTTTCTGCGCCGCAGCGCAATCGACAGAACGATACCCACTACCGAAAAATTGGTCAGCAGCGAGCTTCCTCCGTACGAAACAAACGGCAGTGTAATCCCGGCGACCGGCATGATCGTCAGATTCATCCCGATGTTTTCAAAGATTTGAAACGCAAACATGCCGAATGCCCCAGCGATAAAATAGACCGAAAAATCATCGGGCGCTGTAGACGCGACAAGAATCATTCGATAGAGAAACACGAAAAATAACAGAATCAAACAACTGGATCCGACAAACCCGAATTGTTCCGCAATCGCCGAGAAAATAAAGTCGGTCCACTGCTCCGGCACCCAAGCGCCTTCCGTCTGTGACCCGTGCAACAGTCCTTTTCCGAACAACTGGCCGGCTCCGACAGCGATTTTCGCTTGCATCACCTGGTACCCGATCCCCGTCGGATCCGCTTCCGGATCGAGGAACGTGACGATTCGTTCCTTCTGATGCTCTGCCAGCGGAAGATTGTGAATCAGCTTTAACGTCTGATCGGGAAACACGGCTGTACCGAGAATAACCGCTGTGCCCAACAGCCCGCCGGCAATCGCCAACAGGATCAGTTGCCGCCTGCTGACAAACAGAACGGTCATGCTGAACAAGATTCCGATCAGCACGAGCGCCTGCCCCAGCGCAGGCTGTTTTACTATCAAAACAAGCGGTACTCCCGCAATCAGCAAGACGGTTCCGAACTGTTTCCAGCCAAAAGCGGTTTGCTGCTGTCTGATTTTCGCCATATAATCGGCGATCGTCAGTATCACAAAGATTTTCGCAAACTCGGACGGCTGAAACTGAAAACCGGGCAGCAAAATCCAGCTGTGGGCGCCTTTGACAGCGGGAAACGCGAATACGATAACCAGCAAAAACAGACTGATCCCATATCCGATCCAGGCCACGCGGTTTCGAAACATCTCATAATCGAGTATCGCAAAAAACAGCGTGCCGATATAGGAAACGATCTGCCAGGCGACTTCTTTGACGTACCAATCTTCCATTCCGGGACGGTGGACCGTGGTCGAATAGACGGCGACCGTGCTGATCGCCGAAATCGCGAGCAACACGAGCAGCATCAGAAAATCGAAGTCTTTGATATGCCGTTTCAGCCACTCTCTGCTTACCATTTCAATGCCACCTGTCCTTCAAGTTCCGCATCTACATAATATATCAAACAAATACGGAATAATTGTGGAAAACGCAAAAACAATCGTCTGTACCGGCCGACAGCCGCTCATGGGCAATCATTCGTAACGGACTCCCTGATAAATCACAAATCCAACCGGATGATGTGTGAAATGCAACACCGGATCACCGGGATTGCCAACCGATGGATAGGCATGATTTTTGTCAATGTATTCTCCTTGCAACTCAATCACCTGACCTGCCTGAAGATCTGGAATTGGCCCATTCAACCCCCATGAATCTCCATAACGGATTGAACAAAAAATTTCGTCCTTAACGATTGACGGATCCCCGCCCCGAACGTCAAACACCGCTGTCTGATGAATTAGCAGGTGGTGATGGGCAACCCCTTGCACCCGCACATCTTCTTCGACTGTCTTAATAACTGATTTGATATGAACAATGGGACCGTGGAGGGCTAGGGGGTGTTGATGGTGGCCCAGCCGCTGGTTTGTGATGGTGTGGCCAAAGATCGGATGATGATCAGACATACGGTTCCTCCTATTCATCCATTCTATTTCTAAATATACCACTCTCTCCCCATTTTCCGCACTGACTCGGCACTTGAAACTAAAGAAAATGGATGCTTGGCAACGAAAACACATTATTTTTCGTTAGATTCGGAACAAATCGAACCAAAAATGCCGCTCCCCCCATCGACCGGCCATTGTGCATTTTTAACACTGTTTTATAATAATGCTCATTAACCGGATAATGCCGAATCTGTTTCGACAGAGCGGAGGACCCAATTCTTTTGGGGTGAATCCAATGATCATCATTGGTAAGGTGACAACTCTTCTGCCACCTGAACCCGTCAGCTAACTCCGTAGGCGAAAGCAGAGGAGGCTACAACGGCCTTTCCGGCCGTTTGTTGCATTTTCCAGGCAAATGATTGGCAAACTACTTGGTACCCGTAACATTGGGAAAGGAGAACGTTTAGATGTTCAATCCTCATTGGACTCACCCCCTGCTTGTCCTGAGTGCTGTTTTGGCCATCATTTTTGCGCTTGCCAACTTCAACAGCCTGAAACGGATCTTCATCGGCCGGCCCATGCGCACAAGTGAACTGCATGCCAAACATAACAAACTGTATTGGTTTGTGGCTTTGCTTGTACTGGCCGCCGACCTCTATTCATCCGTCGCATATGGGCCGGAAGCCGGAATGACAGAAGTGGCCATGTTAGGCCCCGCCGCCAAGTGGCTGATTCTGCCTATCACCTTCGCCACCGTGGTACTCCTGATCATACTGATTGTATCCTACATTATGGGTGTCCTGGCGTACCCAAACGGTGGCGGCGCCTATATGATCGCCAGAGACAACTTTAAAACGTCTTGGATTCCCTTGGTTGCATCAGGTTCACTGCTAGTCGATTACATCCTGACCGTAGCGGTTTCCGTATCTGCCGGAGTACAGGCCATTGCGTCCGCTTATCCGGTGGTTGCTCCCCACGCCACCACCCTGTCGGTGATCTGTGTGCTGATCATTCTTTTGGTGAATTTGCGCGGGGTCTCAGAGTCAGCCAGCATATTTGCCTGGCCCACTCTATTGTTTATGATCAGCATGGTTTTCCTGATCCTGACGGGATTCACCGATCAGCTGCAGAAAGGATTTGTGCAACCCTCGACGCCGTCGGTTGGTACTATACCAAAAGGACTCACCACACTTCTTTTATTAAAAGCGTTTAGCGCAGCCTGCTCGTCCTTGACAGGAATTGAGACGATTTCCAACTCGGTTCCCGTTTTTCGAGAACCGGCGGCAAAAAATGCGGTAAAAGCTTACGTGGCGCTGGGACTCATTACCGGCGGAACTCTGTTGGGATTTGCCTACCAGTTGTATGTCAAGGGAATTTCGGTGGATCCTCAAAATACGATGCTGTCCCAATTGGCAGGCGTTTATTTTGGCCACGGTCCCATCTATCAAATCATCATCTGGTTGACATTTATTGTTTTGATTTTGGCAGCCAACTCCACATTTACGGGATTTCCACAACTGGCAGCCCTTGTTGCCAGTGACGGTTTTTTGCCCAGATCGCTGACGATCCGTGGGGATCGCCTGGGTTACTCAAACGGAATGATCATTCTGGCGGCTCTGGCTTCTCTTTTGATATTGGCGTTTCAAGCGGAAACAAACTTGCTGATTCCGCTTTATTCGATTGGCGTATTCGTTTCGTTCACGATCGCCCAAATCGGACTTGTACGCCGCTGGCTAAGAATCAAAGGGCCGTATTGGAAGCTGAAAATGTCGGTAAATGCGGTTGGCGCGGTAACCACGGCACTCGTTTCGATCGTGGTCGCTACCACAAAGTTCACGGATGGCGCCTGGATTGTGATCGTGGTCCTGCCTGCGATCGTTCTCGGATGTCTCGCCATTCGTCGGCACTATGAGCAAGTGGCCGATGAATTGAGAATCGATTATAAGACGATGAAACCGAGATCCCACCACGTTGTGACGATCGTGCTGGTGTCAGGCGTCCACCGAGTCGTGCTGAACACCATATCATTCGCCAAAAGTTTACACACAGACGTGATCGCCTTATATGTGGGGTTTAACGATGAAGATATTGATAAAATGGAGAAAAAATGGGAGGAATGGGGAGCTCCATGTCGCCTGGTGACGCTGAAAAGTGAATACCGGTCACTTCTGAACCCAATCACACGCTTTATTCAACGTGTAGAAACACATGAGGGACGGCCGGATCATGTTCATATCCTGATCCCGCAGTTTATCCCGAGAAAATGGTGGCACTTTATATTGCACAACCAAAGCGCATTGCTGCTTCGGGCATGGTTATTGAGACACAAAGACGTAATTATCACAACCGTCCCATACCATTTGCAAAGGTGAACCCAATTGCGCGGTTCAAACTGCTCCCCGCATCGTCCTCTCTGATGCAACGGCTGGACCCCTTGCTGGCCCAGCCGTTCTATTTGAATCCTGAAAGAAATTCTTGAAAGAACAACCACTCACTCCTGCGCCATGATTTCGATGTCTCGCATTAGGTTCTCTTTGCTATGAGTGCCCTCTTCTACATCGGTGGCATTTCCTGCAAAATGGCCATTAATGACTCTCCGAACCCAATTATTCCGATCTACTTCGACGATAATCGGGTCGGTTGTGAGTATCTTATCTGAATGATTTACCCCTTTCAGAAAGAAACGAGAAGCAATTGTATACGGATTTTCTTTCGGGGAAAGGAACCACCACCCACTAAGATCCGCTTTGAAACCATACTCGCTTACTAAAGCGGGAGTTATATCTTCATTTAGCGGAACAGGAATCAATAAGGCAGCGTTTCCAAAAAGCTCTTTTTCCTTGAGTTTTTCCTGCAAATTGATCATATCTTCAATCGATGAGGGGTCGGATTTAAAGAAATACACCACCCGTACCTTACCGGATAGCTTGAAAAAATCGGTGGATTGGCCATCTTTGTTGACCACTGTAAAATGCGGAGCCACATAATTGACCGGCGGACGAGACCCCGCCCACCAAGCCCAATACCAAATACCGGCAACAACGGCTGTACCTAAGAGGCATGCGATGGCAGTCAGCCAATGCCGCTTGATGAGTGTAAACATATCATTTACACCTTCTCTCGAAAATAGTAATGAAGTTCAGTATCTATAATCACGATCCATTTCCCATCATTTGCTAGAAGATCCATTTTTGTATCTGTTCCAATAACGCTCTTCCTCCGACGTAGAAAACACTTGATCGTTCATCCCAATCGCTTGATGGACATATTGCCGCGTCGGAAGAACGTGCGGAATCAAAACATCTCCCCCATCCGGCAAATATCGTTCTACCAAATCCTCCATCCGTGGCACCTGTCCCGTCTCAATGTCAGATCCATCCGCGCTATAAAGGAGTTTTCCGATCTTCAGCATATCACTGGCAGTCATGTTCGTTTCCACATAGGGAGCCATTTCATCCAATAGTTCGGGCAATTTCAGGAATGTGACAGACGATTTGCACTTTGCGGCTAACGCCCGCAAAAAATTCCGTTGTCTTTCCGTTCTTTTGTAATCCCCTAACGCATCATGCCGAAAACGCACAAAATCCAGTGCCTGTTGCCCACCCAAATGCTGCATGCCCTTTCGCAAATGAATGTGCGTCCCGTCCGTTGGATCATCGTAATTCATATCCTCATCGACGTTGATATCCACGCCACCGAGTATATCGACAATCTTTTTGAATCCCTCAAAGTTCGTTTCTACATAATAGTGGATCGGTATGGATAGAAAATTCCCAATCGTCTCAACCTCTTTTTGTGGCCCTCCGAGCGCATTTCCTGCATTGATTTTCTCATAATCATATCCCGGGATGTGCCACCACGTATCTCGCAAAACGGAAAACACTTTCACTTGATGAGTAGCCGGATCCACACTGAGCAATATGATACTGTCCGATCGGGTATGTCCTTCTCCCGGTCGGGCATCTTCACCCAACAACAAGATATTGACTCTCCCTCCCGTCCAGGTTTCGGTCGTTGCATGAACAGTTGGAGCAGATTGGATCCTACCGGCGAACCGGTAAGCGTGATATCCGTAGTAGCCGACAATACAAAGCAGGATAAGCATCCCCAGGAAGACAGCCCGAAATATCCTTTTCTTCATCCCTGTCAGTCCCTTCTCAACCATGATTCTGTCCACAGGATCGTTCCGGTCCAGCTTCAAGCACCAAAATCTCGATATTTCTCCAGTATCGAGCCAAGTTCGGAAAAAATAAAACCTACCACAATGGAATCATCAAGATAGCCGTATGGCACCAGATAGTCAGGTATCAAATCCAGGGGAGAAATAAAATACAGCAGCCCCGTTGCGAGCCAAGCGCGATCACCTGCAGACAGCTGCCGGCCATGCATAAAACATTGATACATCAGCTTCAGCCGCTCGATCATCGTGCCAAACCCGCTTACCTCAACCAGTTTAGACACAAAGCCCTCCCGTACATGAACGGATACATCTTTGGCTAAACAATACCGGTGCAGATTCTTCAGCATCTTGTAAAGCAACGAGTAATCGATGGCAGGCTCTTCCGCGTTGTGAACGAATGTATTCCGATTTTCCACTAACAAATCGAGCACTTGATAAAACGCGAGTATGCTGACCGCATCCTTTTTTTTCAAATACTCTTGTAACAACAAATAGGCTTGATAAATTTGAGGGGCCTCGAGCACGTCCGCCATGCCTTGGGCCTCTTGCTCAGACGGCATTCTTTTTCCTGTCAGAATACGGGAAATAGCTGATTTGCTGGTGGCTACGTTTTTCTGTTTTTTAAGCGCCGCTACCAGTTCCTCCGCCTTCATTTCCTTGTACTGCAGCAAACGGCGAATGCAATCACCATAGCTTTGTAGTTCTTTCATCTGTCCCTCACCGTCTAGTACTATATCATGAAATAATTTCACCCACAACGAAATTATTTCGAACTCTATCTCATGTAAACACAAAAAAGGCGGGAATTTTGCTTCCCACCCCACATGCCAGCACAAGCTCGGCCGACAGACTTCCGGCATGGGTCTCCGCTCGGCGCAACCGCCGATTTGGCCGCCGGAATGCTTACCCTCCCTGTTTTTTCTTTATTTTAATCCCCGCACAAACACCGACCGCCAGCGCGGCGAACAACACGGCAGGCAAGAAATACTGATGCATAACCTGATGATACCGGTGCCATGCGATGTCTGCATAACGCCCTAAGATGACAAATGCGGAGCACCAAACAGCTGCACCAACAAAGTTGTAAAATGAAAACATCCAGAATGGGATCCCATTCATTCCGGCTAAATAAGGAACCAAAACACGCACCCCGGCAATAAATCTCGAAAACAACAAAAGCGGCAAACGGTACCGCAAAAATTTGTCCTCCGCCTTTTTCATCCGTTCCTCCGTCATCCCCGCATACCTGCCGTAACGAAGGATGGCGGGGCGACCCAGAAACCGACCGATAAAATACGCGATCGAAGCTCCCAGAAAGTTTCCCGAAACGGCCGTAAGAAACAACGGAACAAATGAAAAAGTGCCGGACATCCATGCAATCCCGGCCAGCGTCAAGGCGGTTTCTCCCGGTAGAGGGATGCCAATCATTTCAACGAGCAGGATCAAAAAAAGACCCGCATATCCATAATTCACGATCCATTGCTGAACGTGTATATGCATGCTGCAAAACCTCCATTCGTTCAGTGTGATACGGAAGTGTGTTGTCCATACACATTATCACAAAAAACTCTGCTTGTTTGTGAAGAATATTGGCGAAAGCCTATTTACAGATGAATTGAAACAATATACATTATGAATGAAACGAATCATACAAGCTAACAAGGCAAAATCCTCGTTAGGCGAGGCTACTGTGCAAACACAGGCCACTGCCCGGAAACGTCGAGAGACGCCAATGGGTTGAACAGGTACTGCCGGATTAAGGCTTTACTTAATGTGGCTGAGACACGATCTCTACGTTGTACAGTGCTGAAGCTCAACCAGGGGGATTGGTTCTCATTTGCGATCTGACGGGATTGCGAATCATACCCCCTGCGTTTGTGTGCAGGGGGTTTCATTTTGCCATGGATAAAGGGGGGAATGTCCTGATGAGCAACGCGTTTGGCGGGCCGGAGTGGATAAGGCGAAGAATCAAGTGCAAGCTAAAATTCAGCAGGAGTAAAGGGGAAGATAGCAATGATCATGAACCGCTTTGGGTACCTGAGAGCTAGAAAATTCGGCTGGATCGACCTGTTCGTCGTTCTGTTCCTGTTTGCGCTGCTTTACGGAATCATGCACGTCGGAGCCGGTATGCGGGTTCCGTTTTCACCGACCAACCAGCCGCATATCGATTTGAATCCTGCTTATCTGCCGTATTATGCGGGCCGTTCCTTGCTCCGCATGTTTGTGGCTTTTTTCGCCGCTTTGCTGTTTACGTTCGTGTATGGACGAATTGCTGCTTCGAGCCAGTTGGCGGAAAAAATCATGATCCCGATCATCGATATTTTACAGTCTGTCCCGGTGTTAGGGTTTCTGTCCGCGACCATCACGTTTTTTATTTCGCTGTTTCCCGGCAGTCTGCTGGGGGTGGAATGCGCCTCCATTTTTGCCATCTTTACCGGGCAAGTCTGGAACATGACATTCAGTTTTTATCATTCCTTAACCACGATTCCGCGCGAGTTGCGGGAGGCATCCGACATCTATCGTTTAAACGCATGGAATCGTTTCAAAAAGCTGGAAGTTCCGTTTGCGATGATCGGCCTGGTGTGGAACTCCATGATGTCGTTTGGCGGCGGCTGGTTTTTCTTATCAGCCAGCGAAGCGATCACAGTACTTGGAACCAATGTACGGCTCCCCGGCCTGGGTTCTTATATGGCGGCAGCCGTCGATGAAGGAAACGTGAAAGCCGTCATCTATGCGGTCATTGCGATGGTGACCACCATCATTTTGGTTGATCAATTGTTTTGGCGTCCATTGGTCGCTTGGGCGGACAAGTTTAAGATGGAACTGACGGAAGCCAAGCAGAGGCCGTCATCTGTCGTGTTGAAAATTTTGCAACAGTCGGCGGTGATCGATCTGTTGTTCCGTTATACCTTGCTGCCTGTCTGGCGGGGCGCCGATCGTTTTCTTGGCCGGCTTGCAGCGGCCGGGAAAATGCGTCCGCCCTCTGCCAGAGGCGCATCGTTCTTCCTGCAGCTTGTGCTGTGGGCGGTGATTGTCTGGTTTGTGATCCGGTATGCGTATCAAGGATTGGTCGAGGTGAAACAGCTGGGATCGGGGGAACTGCTGCATGTGGTTGGACTGGGAGCACTGACCATGCTGCGGGTGTTTGCCGCAATTGCCATCGGCGCATTGTGGACAATTCCGCTTGGTGTAGCGATCGGATTCAATCCGCGATTGGCGCAACTCGCGCAGCCCTTGGTGCAAATCGCGGCCTCTTTTCCTGCCAACATGCTGTTCCCGCTGGTAACTCTGCTTTATTTAAAGCTGCATGTGAATTTTGAAGTTGGAGCCATCCCGCTGATGATGCTCGGTACCCAGTGGTACCTGCTGTTTAACGTGATTGCCGGCGCGATGGCGATTCCGTCTGATCTGCGGGAAGCGAGCGATATTTTTGGACTGTCCGCCTGGAAAAAATGGAAAAAACTGATCCTGCCCGGCATTTTTCCCTATCTGGTAACCGGCGGAGTGACCGCCATGGGAGGAGCGTGGAACGCAAGCATCGTTTCCGAAATCGTGTCATGGAAACAGGATACGCTGACAGCCACCGGACTCGGCGCCTATATTTCCCAGGCAACCAACGAGGGGAACTGGCCGGCCATCATCTGGGGCATCTTTATCATGTCGTCGCTGGTGGTGCTGATCAACCGGTTATTGTGGCGAAGGCTGTATAAACTGGCGGAAACCAAGTATCACATCGAGTAGGAGGGACCGGAATGCAACGGAAAATTGTGGAATTGAAGGGGATTACGAAAAAATACGACTTCGGCGAAACGGTGGTGACCGTGCTCGATCACATCGATCTGCAGATTAACGAAGGCGAGTTTATCGCCATCCTGGGGCCTTCCGGTTCCGGAAAATCGACACTTCTGCGGATTATGGCCGGATTGGTACCGCCTTCCGAAGGACAAGTGTTTTACTTGGGAAGCCGTGTCAATGGCGTGAATCCCGGTGTCAGCATGGTGTTTCAATCGTTCGCTTTGTTTCCCTGGCTGACGGTGCTTGAAAACGTGGAACTCGGGTTGCAAAAAACTTCATTGTCCGATCAGGAAAAGCGGGAAAAAGCAATCCAAATGATCGACATGTTGGGATTGGACGGCTTTGAAAGTGCGTATCCGAAAGAACTGTCGGGAGGCATGCGGCAGCGCGTGGGAATTGGCAGAGCCCTTGTGTCGGAGCCGGATGTGCTGTTGATGGATGAACCATTTTCCGCGCTCGATGTGCTGACGGCCGAGAATTTGCGGCGCGACATTCTGGAACTGTGGCTGGAAAAAAAGATCCCGACGAAGTCGATTGTCATGGTGACACACGGGATCGAAGAGGCGGTGTATATGGCGGATCGGGCGATCGTCTTGTCCCGTGACCCGGCCCGCATCACCGCGGATCTGCCGATTCCGCTGCCCCATTGGCGGGAAAAGAAAGACCCGTTGTTCGAATCGTTGGTAGACGATCTGTATTCGCTCATGACCCGGTACAAAGAAGACCCGAAACCGATTGTGGATCAGGGAGGGGCCAGCAGGAAAATCAAGCCGATGCCGGATGTGCCGGCAGGGGCGATGACAGGGTTTATCGAACTGCTCGACGATCTGGAGGAAAAATCTGATCTGTATAAACTGGCCGACCAACTGGGCCTCAACCTGGAAGATTTTCTGCCGATTGTGGAAGCGGCATCCCTGTTGGAATTTGTCCGCGTTCACGAAGGGGATATTGAGTTGACCCCGCTGGGAAAAACGTTTGCAGAAGCGACCGTTGTGGAACGTAAGGATATTTTGAAACACCAGGTTTTGAAAAACGTCCCGATCATGGAACGGATCATCTGGATCCTGCAGTCGAAGCGCAACAACCGGATGTCGCGGGACTTTTTCAGCCAGATTTTCCGCAAGCATTTTGGCGACGAGGAAGCGGAAAAACAGCTCGATATTTGTATCGGTTGGGCCCGGCAAGCAGAATTGTTCGCGTACGACGAACATGCGAAAATGTTGTTTTTGGAGAAAGAAACGACCGACAGCAATGGTGCAATCGAGTAGGAGGGGGCGGCTAACCTTGTCCCCTCACCACCTAGCATGCGGGTCCGCACTAGGCGGTTCCAAAAGGCTGACGCGGTCCGCAGTCCTCCCCAGATAAGAGCGTCATCTTTCCGCCCGCGCTTGCCCAAGTCTGGCTTCCTTCCGATTCCGCCTCACGGCGGACACCCTTGCCCCTGGCTACGGTAGGCGCTCGCCAGCCCCCGTTCGGGACTCTCACCTTAGAGATGACGCCCATGCTGGGCGTAACATGAGACGAATGACCCCGAACAGCTTCTCGGGGTCATTCTCTGATTACATATCTTATTCGGCTGACATCTTAGCCGCAGGAATGTTCAACAATTGCGGCACAGTGACAAACGTGTACCCTTGCGCTTTGAGAGTGTCGATGATCTGTGGGAGGGCGCTCACCGTATTGCTCAAGTCCTCACTCCGGCCGCCGGCGCAATGCTCCAGAATGATGGCTCCTGGACGCAGTTCCGTGCGCACATAATCCATCATCTGAGGAACCGGTGTGCCTGCCCAATCGCGGGTATCCACCGACCAATCGATGATTTTGTAGCCCATGGCACCGATTTCCCGAACGATGTCCGGATTGGTCAACCCATAAGGCGGACGAAAAAGGGCCGGGTAGTACCCGACGATGGAATCCAATAGCTGGTCGGTACGTACCACTTCATCGCGGATTTGTTGCGGTGTCAGTTTGGTCAGTTTCGGATGGTCCCACGTATGATTGCCGATCGCGTGTCCCTCGGCAACGATGCGCCTGACCATTTCCGGGTGGGCTTGCGCACGGGTTCCTACGATGAAAAAGGTCGCCTTCACCCCGTTTTGTTTTAAAATATCCAAAATCTGTGGCGTAAACCGCAAATCGGGTCCATCATCAAACGTCAAGGCGACTTGTTTGGCAGTACGCGGTCCTGAAAAATACAAAATCCGTGATGGATCCGTTCCCTCTCGAGGGGTGGTCCGCGCAGTCCGATTTTGCGATTCCGGGCCACCAGTCAGGTCGGGAGTGGCTGGGCGATCCCTCTCGTATGCGGGAGTCGGTGCGGTCGGGTGCGCAGCGTTGGGGGCCGGACCCGGAACTCCGCCTGGCTGGGCGGCAGGCGGTGGCGAAGTGCCCGGTGGTGCGGCCGGTGGAACAGCCCTTTGCAAACATCCTCCAAGCAACAAACCGGTCATCAAAACGGTTGTACCAATGCAGAAACGTTTTCTCATGCTGATCCTCCCCGATATTTAGATACCGGGTAGTATACAGCGGCGTACATTTTTTATGCGCGGTCCACCAGCAAGCGGTTGCGGGCGGCCCACTTGGCCACCAGGATCGAAATCTCATACAGCAAAATCAGCGGGATCGCCACCGAAAGGTGGGAAACAAACTCCGGCGGCGAGATCATTGACGCGATCACCACCAGCACAAAATACGCGTAGCGGCGCAGGCGAATCAACTGCCGCGGGGAAATGATGCCAAGCCTCACCAAAAACAGGACGACGATCGGCATTTCAAAAAACAGCCCGAGCGGCAAAACAGTGCCGGCCACCAGGCCGAAATAGCCGGACGCCGTATACAGAATGGTGAATTGCTGGCTTCCCAGCTTGACCAAAAAGGAAAACAGCATCGGAAACACCACATACCACGCGAAAGCGACACCCAGCACAAACATCGCCAGCACCAGCGGCAGATAGCGGAGCGTGACTTTTTGCAACTCTTTGCTTAAAGCGGGGGCGACAAACAGCCACCCCTGCCACAGAGCGAACGGAATCGTCGCGATCAGCGCGCACACCCCGGCGACCATAAAATAGACGTGCATCACCTCGCCCGGCCCAAGCACCGTCAATCTTCGCCCGGGTACGGGGGCTTCCAGAAACGAAAAAATGCGGTTGATAAAGAGAAAGCAGACACACAGGGAGATCCCGTATGCCCCCAAAGTATAGAGCAAACGCCTGCGCAGCTCAGCAAAATGTTCCACCAGATGATGCTGCTTGTCCGTCACGTGCCCACCTCCTTGTTGCTCCCCCATTCGCCTAGTCGCGGAACGACAATGCAATGTCAAGCACATGCAGCCGTTCGTCAAAAGCGGCGATATCCTGTTTCCCGTTTCCGTCAAAGTCGGCCGTCAAGCCGATTTTTTTGCCGGCCGCCCACGGGCCGAACGGATTGGGAACCGGCGTCAGCCGAAAATCAGCGCCGCCCTGCCAAACATCCCACATTCCTTTCGCTGCATCATAAAGCACAAGATCGGTCTTCCCGTCCCCATTCGTATCGCCGGCCAACAGCTGCAACTTGTCGCCTGCTTGCGGCAGCGGCAGATCGATCGGCCCCGCCAGTTCTCCCTTGCCGGAGTTGGGGAAAATACGGATCCGCTTCTCCCCGGGCGAGCAATAGAATACATCCTCATACCCGTCCCCGTTCAGATCTCCGGTGAGCAAGGTCGCATCTGAGGGGAGCTGCAGCCCGGTGTCCTTCGCCGCAAACCGGTCCCCCTGATTTTCAGCTAAAATCAGGCGGTTTTCCGTTCGCCCAACCAAATCCACCCGGCCGTCGCGATGCAAATGCAGCGGACGCAGCCCCTCGATTCCCACTGGCAGCACACCAAACGGAACTGCGGAGCCGAAGTGGTTCCCGTTCGAATAAAATACACGCACATGGCCGGTCGTCCGGTTGTATGCAACCAGATCCTGCCGCTTGTCCCCGTTCACATCGGCCAGCATCAGTTGTTCATCCGCCGCAAATGCCTGTTTCAACCAGGTGCGCGCCGCGCCTTGCGGACGATTTCGCGGCCATGCGTAAACACCTTCAATTACTTGGATCTGATCTCCCTTCCGCACTACCACATCCGCGTGCCCAATCCCCCGCACATCTCCCAGCAGCACATCGGACGGCCGGGTACCGGGCGGCAGCTCAACCCGATGTGCAGGTGAAAAAGGAACCACCTGGTGCAGGGACACCCACTGATATCCGTTTTGTTTGAATCCTTCGACCAGCCGGTGCAGGTACGATGTCTCCCCCGGCTTGTAGCGGTACACCGGCAGTCCGTCCCGCATGACAGGTCGGCCGGACGCATCCGTCACAACCTGCAGAAACGGATATTCCAGAAACGGATGGTAAAACAAAGAGGCCAACCCTCTGTAAGTTGGCAACTTGCCCAGCACCTTGTCGACTCCCTGCTGTCCGCGGATGTATCCGAGCGGCGCCGGCACATACACGGAACCCAGCGACGTACGGCCGTAGACGTTCTCATTGTCGTACACGTTCAGGTCGAACAACGAACGGGGCGACCAAAAATCGGGCTGGTACAACACCCCCATAAACGAACGGAAGACCGCCTCCTGTTCGCGCGTATCGCGGTAATGGGGGGACTCCCAAAAGCCAGGTTGCAGGCCGTTTTTCTCAAATGCCGCCAAGCTCTTCCGGATGCGCTCCGCCGCATAGGAACTGGCAGCCGTTTCCGGCGCTCCCTTCACGTCAAACTCGGCTCCCGTGCCCGTATCCTGATTGTTGTTTGGCATTTTCCCGCTGCCGTACTGGTGGGTGTAGCCGTGCATGCCAAGCACCGCGCCGTGCCGCTGCGCGTCCTGCAGCAAACGGACGAACTGGCGCACCGTTTCATCCGGATTCGGATCGTCGATGCCTTTCTCATACCAGGTGCCGTCCGGACGCAGATTTTTCCAGCGTGGAATCACGGCCACATGAAACGGGATCTGTTGCTCCTCCAGATATTCAAAAACGGCCCTCAACCGTCCCAGCTCATCCGGCGTCGCGTAACTGCCGCCCGGCCCGATGTCCTCCAGGCGCAACATCGCCCGCCGCTTGCCCCAATCGGGAAACGCGTTCACGTACGCCGCCCCGATTCCGGTGAAAAGCAGTAATGCAATCAATCCAATAAGCCAAAATCTTCGTCTGCGCATATTCTCTCCACCAACTTGATCCGTTCACACAAACCGCAAAGTCTCAAACGTTCCCCCCAGAATCTCCTGCGAGGGAGCGTTCAGCCAGCGGTCGAGCAGCGTCGCGTAAACCGAGCGGAAATCGACCGTGTACTTCAAGTCTCCGTTGTCAAGCGATGCCAAACTCGGCATCTCGCCGTAAAGGCCGCCCTTCACTTTGCCTCCCAGCACAAACACAGGACCGGCCGTTCCGTGGTCGGTGCCGCCGCTCGCATTTTCCTGCACGCGCCTGCCAAACTCAGAATACACCAAAACGGCCACGCGATCCACCGCTCCGCGCTTTTCCAAATCCTGATAAAACGCGTGCAAACAACTGTCCAGTTCTTTCAGCAAAGCAGCATGCTGTTCTTTTTCGCGGGAATGGTCGTCAAATCCTCCCAACTGTGTAAAATACGTTTTGGTGCCCAATCCGGCGCCGATCAAGTCGGCGATCAACCGCAGATTTTCGGCAAACTTCGACTTCTTCGGATACGCATCCGTCGCGGACGAAGGTTTGACTGTCGCCTGTACTTTCTCAGACGCTTGCAGCGCCGTGATCCCTTTTTCCCCGACCATCCGCAACATGCCGTCGCCGCCGCTGTACATCTTGCGCAGCACATCGAGCCGCCGTTCCCGTTCCGCTGCCGCCCCTTTCACCAGAAACCGGAACTGCGCCACATTGTCAATCGCCGGTACGTCGCTTTTTTGCGCCAGAAAAATTTTCGATGGGGAACCGACCGACAATCCAAGCAACGGATTGACCGTCTGCCGTTGCGTCACATCCAGATAGCGCCCCAGCCATCCGGTGGTGACATTCGTCTTGTCGGGGACGGCCGTCTGCCAGATCTCCATTGAGCGAAAATGGGACCGGTTCGGATTCGGGTACCCGACGCCCTGAATGATCGCCAGTTTCCCCCGGCCATACAGGTCTTTCAAGCCGGTCAGACTTGGATGCAGCCCAATCTGGTTGTGTAGCGGCAGCACCTCTTTTTGAGCAATGCCCAGCGTCGGCCGTTTGTCATAATACGTTCCGATCCCGTAGGGGATTACCGTATTCAGTCCGTCGTTTCCGCCAGACAGTTGGACCACAACCAGAATATTATTGCCAGTGTCCGCCTCGCCGAACACATGCCGCCAGCCCCAGTATCCGAGCGAACCAGACATGCCCAGCACCAGTAGCGTAAGTCCGCTTTTTTTCAGAAACTCCCGTCGCGTCATGTCCATACCGCCACCCCCTCACTTCAATTGCGCTTCCGGAGAAATCAGAGACAAATGAAGCAGGCCGCGCATAAGCGCCGTCCGGTCCGACATCGTTTGCTCCGCATAGTGCTGCAGTTGTAGCCGGGTATTTTGCGATGCATCCGCCAGCCCGACGCGCTGCAGCAGATCTTCCACCATCACTCCGGGCCGCTCTCCCTGCAGGGGAAACTCATTTGGCGTCAGCGACTCGACCACCGCTTCGACAAAATTGCAGCGAGCCAGCAGCATCGACGTGTTGAGCCACGCCGGTCCATCCGGCCACCCCGCCACATTCGGCGGATTGAACAGTTCCTGGCCCATCGCGCTCATCGCCTGCAAAACGATTTTTTCACTCTTTTGCCCGGCTTGCGGCAGCAGGGCGAGGATACCGACCACATACTCAGCCGGATTTTTCACAATGCTCCGGTAGGCACGGTCCGAGTAAAACTCGCCGGAGTTAAAAATAGCCCGCAGCGCGGCGGAAATCTCAAATCCGCTGCGGGCAAAAGCGTCAGCGACCGGGGTAATGACCTCGTCCGCCGGGTTGGGGTAAGCGAAGAAGCTCCACAGTTTTCTCGCGATAAAGCGAGCGCAGGCAGGGTGTTCCATCACCAGATCGACCGTTTCCCGAAGGCCGAATTTGCCGGTTTTGCCGAGGATCGTTTTGCTGCCGTTATCATGCTGTTGACTTTGAAACGTGACTTGTCCGGTCTTTTTGTCCAGTTTCCAGCCGGTGAAGGCGCGCGCCGCTTCCTTCACGTCCGTTTCCGTATAATGGCCGATGCCTAACGTGAACAGTTCAAGGAATTCGCGGGCGTAGTTCTCGTTCGGGGATTTTTTCACGTTGCTTTGATTGTCGAGCCAGACCAGCATCGCCGGATCGATCGAAATCCGATACGCCAGTTCGCGGAAATTACCCAACGCGTATTGCCGCAGCAGTTGATTTTGCCGGGCCATCAGCCGCCCGTCTTTCACTTTGTAAATGGCGGAGGTGAAATGGCCGTGCCAGAAAAGAGTCATTTTTTCCTGCAGCGGATTGGGGGAATGCAGCATGGTGCCGAGCCACCAGCGTTGCAGTTTTTGCTTGGCTTCCGAGGGATTCTCGCCGGTCAGATCGGCGGGCGGCTGCGGATTGAGCGGCGGCGCGTTCAGCAAGCGGTCTACGATCTCTGGCAGGGACGCCGTTCGTAATTCGTCTACCTGCTCCTGGTTTGCGGTGAATCCGGTTCTCCGCAGCAGGTGGGCGATTTTCGCTTCGTGTGTTTGCAGAATCACGTTAAACTCCCCCTTTGAACGTCACCGCCTGCTTGCCCAGTTGCTCCCATGCAGTCGTGAACGAGTTGCGATCGACCGCCTTGCCGGCCGAACCGTCCAGCGGGTCGTTGACAAACACATGTTGGTCGTCATACCCCACCAAAAGCACCGCGTGTTCATCGAAGGTCGCCTTGACGGGGCCATTCGGTCCCTGCCACTTGACCCACCCGCTCGTCGGCTGAAAATCGACCGTCGTCCACACGATCACCGGTTTGCCTGCCGCGACACGGCCCAAAATCTCGTCAAACGGCCGGCCCGTCAAATCCTCCGCCCCGTTTGGCAAAATCGAATTGAGCATCTTTGCGACCGGGCCGTGATACACTCCATAACCAGGTTGTTGTCCGGTAATGTCCCCGACAAACCCGACGTTTGGATCTCCCCACGAAATGATCGCACCGTTTTCATCCACCACCTGCGGCGTCGAATCCTTCGCGATGCGGTCGGCCAGTTCCGTCTTGTCCATCGGATGGCCGGCAGCGGTCAGCAACATCGATACGCTGGTCACTTCACAGCCGTTATAATATTCCGGTTCCTGCGATTGTCCCGGCACTTGAATTTCCACCTTGGAAGCGGCTTGCGGCTTCGGCGCGGCCCCGTTTTGCTGGGGCGGGTGATCCGGGCTTTCGGTCGGCGTTTGCTTCACACTTTCCGGCTGAATCTGGCCGTTCGCATCGCTGGCCGGTTTCTTTAGCGTATCCTGCGCTGCCGGTACCTCCCGGTTCCGGCTGTCCGGCTGCTGATCCGGAGCGGCCGGCGTTTCGGCGACCGCTTGCTCGTGTATCACTTCGCGGATATGGTCCGCGTATACGACGCCCGACACGGCGGCCGACACGACCAGAAAACTGGCAAACCATCTTTTTTTCACAGCGTTCTCACTTCCTGGGAAAAAAGATATGTTGTCCTGTTAACATCCAGTCTAGTCGACAAGTATGGAATAATTATGGAAAAAGAATGGGATTTTCGGTGAAAATCAAACAGAACCCCTGCCGCAGCAGTAGTCCTGTCACAATGAAAGGCTTCCTTTACTCGTAGCGCAGCGCGTCGATCGGCTCCAGTTTGGCCGCCTTCCGCGCCGGAAACACTCCGAAAATAATGCCGATCAATCCGGAAAATCCGAATGCCGTCAGAATCGCACCGACCGACAGTTCGGTCGCCAGATTCATCGCCCGGCCAACCAGTGACGAGCCGACAGCCCCCAACAGAATCCCGATCACGCCGCCGATCAGGCTCAACACCACCGCTTCAATCAAAAACTGCATTAACAGATCCCGATACCTGGCGCCCAGCGCCTTGCGAATCCCGATCTCGCGCGTACGCTCCGTCACCGACACGAGCATGATGTTCATCACACCGATTCCGCCGACGATCAGGGAGATGGCGGCCACGCCTCCCAAAAACAGCGTCATCGTCTGGGTCACCCCCTGAAACGTAGACAGCACATCGGCCTGGCTGCTGATTACGAAATCGTCCGGCTGGTTCGGCGCAAGGTGGTGGGCCCGCCGCAAGGCGGCCTGCACTTCAAGGCTGGCCCGATCCATCAGGTCGGCCGATTTTGCCTCGATAAACATATTGCGTACGTTCTGATTGCCGATCAGCCGCGATTGGGCGGTCGAGATCGGGATCAAGATCATATCATCAGTGTTGACGAAGCCGCTCGACCCTTTGCTTTCCACCACGCCGACAATCCGAAACGGAATGCCGTTGATGCGGATCATCTCCCCAACCGGATCCACATCGGCAAATCCGAACAAATTCTGGACGACAGTCGGACCCAACACGCACACTTTGGCACCGCCCGCCAGTTCGCTTTCGTTAAAAAACCGGCCCTTTTGCGTATTGACAGCCCGCACCTGCGAGTAATCAGGGGTCGTTCCCAGCACTTGCGTGTTGGTATTGCGCTGTTGATAGACGATCTGCGCGTTCCGTGACACCGTTGGCGCGACCGCCTTGACGGACGGAGAGGATTTTTGGATCGCCTCCACATCCGACAACTTGAGCGTCGTGGAACTGCCGATGCCGAGCGACACACCGCCGGAGATAGCCTGTCCGGGCGAGACGGTCAACAGGTTGGATCCCAGACTTTGAATCTGGTTCGTCACGGACGCGGTTGCCCCCTGGCCAATCGACACCATGACGATCACCGCACTCACCCCGATAATGATCCCGAGCATCGTGAGCAACGAGCGCAGTTTGTTAGCCACCAGACTCTGCAGGGACACACGGATCGATTCGTACAGGTTCATACGATCGCCTCCTCACTGTCTGCGGCGATCAATCCCGGTGAAGCTGGATTCCCAGCTGCCACAGCCACTCCTTCGGCCGCGGCCGGCTTTCCGACCGGGGCGGCGATATACGGCTGCTCGACGATCGTATCGCTCTCAATATTGCCGTCCCGAAACCAGACGATCCGCTTCGTGTGCCGGGCCACATGTTCCTCGTGCGTCACGATCACAATCGTATGTCCCATTTGATTGAGCTGTTGAAAAATCGCCAAAATTTCCTCGGTCGACCGGCTGTCCAGGTTGCCGGTCGGTTCGTCCGCCAGCAAAATGGCCGGGTTGTTCACCAGCGAACGGGCGATCGCCACCCGCTGCTGCTGCCCGCCTGACAATTCATTCGGCCGATGATGCATGCGGTTCGCCAGGCCGACCATCTCGAGCGCCCGCATCGCCCGTTCCCGCCGTTCCCGAGCGGGAACCCGAGCGTACAGCATCGGCAGTTCCACATTTTCCAAAGCCGTATTGCGCCGTAGCAGATTGAACGACTGGAAAATAAAGCCGATTTTCCGGTTGCGGATCGCCGCCAGTTCGTCGTTCGAGGCGTCGGCGATGCGGATGCCGTCAAGAATGTACTCGCCGGAAGTCGGTTTGTCCAGACAGCCCAACACGTTCATCATCGTCGACTTACCTGAACCGGAAGGACCCATGATCGACACGAACTCGCCTTTTTCGATCTGCAGGTTGACACCGCGCAGGGCATGCACCTCCACATGCTCCGTCCGGTACAGTTTGTGAAGATCACGCAGCGTAATCATCCCGTTCCTCCTCACCGGTTGCCGCGGTTGCCGCCACCGCCGAAGTTGCCGCCGCCTCCCAGGCCACCGCCCACGCGGGGGCCGCCAAACGGGTTTGTGTTGTTTGACTGCCGCTGCTGATTGGACGAGGAGCGAATGCCGAGTACCACTTTTTGCCCTACCTGCAAACCGTTCAGGATCTCAGCGTTCGTTCCGTCGTCAAGCCCGACTTCCACCGTTGTGGAAACCGGATCTTGCCCCTCGCCGTTGTAGACCATCACCGACTTCCGATTGCCCAGGCCGCGGATCGCTTCGCTGGGGACGGTCAGCACGTTCGTCCGCTTGTCAATCTCAATGTTGGCGGTCATGCTCTGGCCCACTTTCAAGTGTGACGTGTCACCGGTAAGGGTCAGCGTCACCGGGAACGTGGTCACATTGTTCTGCGTCACCCCGGCCGGCGCGATTTGGTCGACCGTCGCCTCGAATTTTTCACCTGGCAGCGAATCGGCCGTCACCGTTGCCTTTTGGCCCAGTTTGATGACGGCAATGTCTGCCTCATCTACCGGAACAACCACCTGCAATGCGGAGCCGGTCGCCTGCAGCGACAATACCGTTGTGTTGCCGCCAACTTGCTCCCCTTCGTGCAGGTTGACGGCAGTGACGATTCCATCAAACGGCGCTGTCAGCGTCGCCTGTGCCAGATTGTTTTCCGCCGTTGCCAACGCCGCCCGCGCCTGCTCCACGGCCGCTTGCGCCTGTGCCAGATCGGCTTGCGTGGCCGGTTGTTTTTTCGAATTTAGTTGCGCTACTGCCGAATCGTACGCCGCTTGCGCCGAACGCACCGCGTTTTGCGCCGAAGCCAATTGAGTTTGCGCCTGGCTGATATTGGATTGGGCAGCGATCGCTGCGGCATAATCTTTGTTCGCCTGGTCCAGCTGCGCCTTCGCCATGGCGGTTTGTGCCGCATTCCCCGTCTTGTTCGCCGCATCATAATTGTTCTGCGCCGCTGTCAGCCGGGTGGCCGCATCCTGTACCTGCTTCTGCAAATAGGTGCTGTCCGCGTTTTGTTGGGCGATCTCCAGATTCCGCTTGGCAGTGTCCAAATCGGCCTGGGCCCGCGTCACCTGCGATTCCAGCTGCGCCAAATCGGCGCTCGTCGCCCCTTGCTGCAACGACGCAAGTTTCGCTTCCGCGCTTTTCAGGTTGGCGCTCGCGGAAGTCACTTGCACTTGCAATTGGTTTTTGTCCAATTCAGCCAGTACCTCGCCTTTTTGCACTGGATCGCCAACCTTCACTTTCAGGCTGGCCAAACGGCCCGCGGCGCCGAAAGTCAGGTTGGCCGTGCTGCTGCTTTGGACCGTGCCGGTCGCTGTCACCACCTTGGTGACATCCCCCATTTTCGCCTCCCCGATTAGATATTGGGTGGCGGCTTGTGCAGCCGAACGCTTTGCATATGCGTAATACCCGCCGCCCGCCAACACCAAAGCGGTTGCGGCCGCAATCAGAATGGTCCGTTTTTTGCGATCCACTTTACGATTCCCCCATTGCCGTCCGATTATTTTTGACGATTTTGTCATTTGGCGGGGCGGTTCCCGCCTGCCAGCCTGTCATCATTGTACTGAATGATTATGGAATATTTGTGGAAGAACCGGCCGACATTCACACAACTCATCCGCAACGCAATGGAGGAAGCTGGGAAACCTGTTCGAATACACGAGAATGAAAAAAGCGCCATATCTGGGTTGGCTCTGGGGCATAGCCCCGGCCCCCTACTGGCGCAAGCGCTTCAAAATTTCCACATCCTCGATCGTCTTCCCTAACTGATCGCGCTGGACATCCAGACGAACCTCAATCCTATCCAAACGTGTTTCAATCCTGTCCAAACGCTTTTCAATCCTATCCAAACGCTCGGAAACCTCAGAACGCAAAGTCCCGAACATCTGAATCAATTGTGTCAAGTGATCTTCGATAGACATGCAACCCCCACCCTCATTAGCGGTTTGATTTCATTATAAACTTTTTTCGAGTCCTCCAACAGACAAAAAACCTGCGACCGGGCGGACGCAGGTTCAAACCGTTTTCTTGCCGTATTCGGCGGTGACCGTCGTGTAAATGCCGCCGCGCACGTTGAATTTTCCGATCACTTGCATGTAACGCGGCTGCATGGCTTTCACCAGATCGTTCAGGATGATGTTCGTCACATCTTCGTGAAAATGCCCCTCGTCGCGGAAGCTCCACAGGTACAGTTTGAGCGACTTGAGCTCGACGATTGACGGACCCGGAATATATTTGATCGTAATCGTGGCAAAATCGGGCTGTCCCGTTTTCGGACACAGCGTTGTAAACTCCGGACTTTCGATTTCCACCAGATAATCCCGGTCCGGATGCGGATTCGGGACCACCTCAAGTTCCTTCGACGGACGTGTCGGCATCGATTTTTCCCTCCTTTTTTCCCTTCCTCAGGATAGCGAAGGTTGGTTGTCCGGTCAAGACTTACGTGGTGTGCTGCATCGGATCGTTCAAGTTATCCGCAGACATATCGCCGCCCCTGTCCGGTCCGGGCGTGTTGTTCGCCCCCAGAACAGAGGACGACCGGTCGATCTGCTGTTTCAGTTGGCTGCCGATTTGTCTCATCTGCTCCAGTTGTTGCAGCGTCTGCTGCTCGGCCGGCATCAGATTCCCGAAACCCCAAAAATATCTTCCAAATTGATCTCCAAATCCTCGAATATGCCAACTTTCACCCTTTCATGTTCCCCGTACGTTTCGGGTTCAGCAAACACATTCCGCTCAAACTGATATACTTCGACTGTTTTGTGAAACGGATCAACAATCCAGTATTCTTTCACTCCCGCTTTTCTGTACAGCTTGAGTTTTTGGTTCCGGTCTTTTCTTGCGGTGGCGGGAGAAAGGACTTCTACAACCAGATCAGGCGTTCCGTTGCATCCTCTGTCATCCAGTTTGGTCGGATCGCAAACAATCACAAGGTCCGGTTGAACGACATTTTCAATTTCATGATCGGTTTTCCCGTCGCCAAACAATCGAACATCAAACGGTGCAACGAAAGACTCGCACTTCTTTCCTCTGAGATACACGCTAAATTCTGTATGCAGCCGTCCAACGATCCTCTGATGTTCCGTGGAAGGTGCAGGGGTCATATTGTACGGAACGCCGCCGATAATCTCCCATCGTTCTCCTTCTCCGGTTTGCAAATATTCTGCATAATTGGTTGGCGGTGCGGAGCTTTTCTTCGAAGCTTCCATGTGTTCCAACCTCCCTTGTTCCATTATAACCTTTCCTGAAACCCAATCGCGAATGATAGCTTTTGTCCAATTTTTATTGTACCAGTTTGTTGAACCGGCAGACTACGCAACAGGATGGAAGCATGCATATTTTGTCAGAACGGATTGAAAAATAAGGTGCGAAAAGGAGGATCGCCATGCAAAACAGGAACCAGCACACAACCGAAGCCGAACTTCAGTCCTTGCAAAACGAATTCCAGCCAACAGCAACAAGTCGCGGCCCGACCCGCAGTATGTGAACGATCCGTTTGACCGGTCGATTACCTAAAGACAGCCTTGGGCCATTTTTCACTTGTTGACGGCAATCAAAAATTCAGTATCCTATTTACTGTAGTCCCACAGGATCCGCCAGTTGCCGTTTTCGTTCGCTCCATACACGTCTTGCCGCACCCAGAAGTTGCCGAACGCACTTTTGAAACTTTACGCCGCCGCTCGGGGAATTCCCGCCATCCAAAACAAGAAGCCGACCCGAAGGCCGGCCTCTGTATATCATCACACCGGGGGAACCGGTATGTATCTCTATCCTATTCGGTTGCCTCACAAACGGTTCATGAAAAAACGCACTTATACATTGGCAACTGTCCGGCTGGAATGGTAGAATGAAAATCATATTTTCGAACGGCTGAAGAAAGAGGGTTAACCATGAAGTTCAACATCGATGAAATGGGCATCAAAGAAATCCAGAATCTCGCCAAGCAGCTTCGCATCCCCCCTTCCTACAAAGAAGGCGGCGTACGGTTTCGTAAAAATAAAGCGCAGCTGGTCAGAGACATCAAACGGGCAATGCGAAAACAGGGTGAATTGGCGCAGTAAAAAAGAGTGTCGGTGACAAAACCGGCACTCTTTTGCCTACTCCGGTAATGTAATTGCCCGCTACCGGTTGATCACTTTCCCGATCAATTCCGCCTTCTTCTGCTGCAGCGACGCCTTGTATTCCGCTTCCACCCGCCTTGCCGGATCCAAGGGAAGCCCCGCCTGCCGCAAATCGTGTTCCATCCGGGCAAGCAATTGGTAGAAGGTATTGTTGATGGAAGCTTCCAATTTTTTCGCCGCGCCTGAATATTTATTGACCAGTTCTTGCACGGAAGGACTACCGGTCGCCTGGCTGTACCGGTATTCGTCCAAACCTTTGGCGACGATTTGATCGAGCCGCGAGCTGGCTTCCCGCTGCAATTGATCGAATGCGGGATCGTATTTTGCTTTGATCGCGGCCTCGTATATTGGGAGCCGCGAACTGGCTACAGGACTGGAAGGCTCTTCAACCGCGGCACTTCCGGATTGGGGAGCGCCGGCTAAGTTTTTACTTCCGAATGGTGCTGCGGAGCCGTTTTGCGGACTGGTGACCGTGCGGGGTTCGCAGCCGGCCGGCACCGCACTGCCGTTCTGCGGGGCGACAGCCTCCGTCATATGTAAAACCGGGGAAAAATCAAAAAAACTGTCGGGAAACACGCTGTCGGCCTTGACCTGTTCCACGTTCGGGCCAGGAGCAGGCGCCGTGCGCCAAGTGTGAGTGTACGCCCAATAGCCAACTCCGCTCACTGCGACCGCCCCTGTGACGATCCATCCAAGCCATTTCACGCTGCATCTCCCTCCATTAAAAAGCGCAATCGTTCACGCGCAAAAACCTCCTGCCTTTTCCTTCAGCAGGATTTCCATTTTTGCCAGGGTCTATCCAACAATTTCCCTCCGAACAAAAAACAGACCCTTCCAGCGGCGCAAACCGATCAACCGCGTTCGGAAGGGTCTACAAGTTCATGTAGCGACATCAAGGGAAACGCTTCCTGTTCAGCATCATCAGCGAGTTTCGAGCAGCAGGGACAGGGCTGTTCCGCCAAGCGACGTTTTCCCATCCGACAGCCATCTTTCTCATCGGCAGCGTATCGGGCATTCCATTGTCGGTCGTTATTTGCCCGCAGGCGGCGTGAAATAGAACGAACCGCTTGACCCTTGTGGGGATCCCTGCCCACTGAAGCCAGCAGACAGGGTACCGACGCCCGGCAGTGTCACGGACAGCGCCCCGCTACCCGATGCGGATGCGTTGCCGCCGCCCGGCGGGGTCGGGAGCGGCAAGCCCGGTCTCTGGACGCTGCCGCCCTGCAATTTTTGCTGCAACTCGCTCACCAGTTGCTGCACCTGTTGCTGCCCCTGCTGGAACGACTGCTGCAATTGCTGCACGCCTTCCTGCAGCTGCCGGGCCCCTTTTTGCAGCGATTCGGTCGGGTCACCGCCCGGCAACGGATTGTCAAACGGCAACGCATTGCCAGACGGCGGGTGCAGCTGTGGCAACGCCGATTTCAATCGATGCTTTCCTTGCTCCAGTTGTTGCTTGCCTTGTTCCAGGCCGTTCATCAACTGCTGTTGGCCTTGCTCCAACTGCTGTTTGCCTTGTTCCAGCGGGCTGGACAACTGCTGCAACGGATCGCCTCCGCTGCTGCCGCCGCTCCCATTCGCTTCTGCCTTGCCTTGAAAAGACGTTCCTGCCGCATAGGCCGCGAGGGGAACTGCCAGCACACCTGCGGCACCCAAGCTGATCCATGCCGATTTTTGCATGTGAAGTTCACTCATTTTTCAAAAATTTCAGTTTTCATTTACCATTTTTGAGTCAGATCCGGTCGGTAGCGAATCAGCTTTTCCTCAAGGCCGCTTCGAATCGACTCATGCGCTTCGACCGCCGTTTCCTCCACCCAGGCAAACGACCAATCATCCCGCTTCACATCGGGGAAATGCTGTTTCACCTGCGCATCCCCGTCTTTCAGCGGCCCGCGTTGGAATGCCACGCAGAACATCATGGCCGCCACCTGACGTTCGGTCGCATCGTCCGGCTTAAACTGATTGTTGCCCACGCCGCTGACCATCCCCAACGAGCGGGCAGTGGCAATCAAATCGCCAGCCCAGTGCTGGCTCGTATCCGAGAACCCTTCCAGGCCCGGGATCGGCTGAATCATCCGAATGGCCATGACCAGTGCCACCATCTCAGCGCGAGTAATCGGTTCATCCGGGTGGAACGTGCCATCCCCGTACCCGCGCATATACCCCGCTTTGGTCACGCTTGTAATGTACTTGTAAGCCCAATGCGTTTTCGGTACATCCGTGTACGGTTTCTCCAGATCGGAGTCAAACTTCAGATTTTTTACCTTCGTCACCACAGTGGCCGCTTCCGCCCGCGTAAAAGGTCGAGTCGGGTAAAATTTGCCGTCCGGATACCCGACGAAAAACGGCTGGTGCACTTCCGGCTGCGGCAGCAAAGACGGAAGCGTGCCGCTTGGCAGCCCGAGATCCAGACCGCCTCCCACTTCGACCGATCCGCCTCCTCCGACCGAGCCCCCCGTCTCCTGCTGCGTGCTGCTGCCGCCCAATCCCAGATTGGCCAACCCTAGGCTGGGCAAGCCAGTACTTTCCGCTCCTGCGATCCCGGCAGGCAGCCACCCGGCCAGCAGGAGCGATGCGGAAAACACGGCGCCACATAACGCTTTTCCTCGCATGACCCATCCCTCCAAATGGAATTGTTGTATCCCCACTGTTATAGTTTTCAGAATGACCAGTCAGTTTTGTGGGGGTAAAAGAAGTGGAGATGGAAAAATATTTTTCTTCAAAATTCGACCAATTCAGACGAATCTCCATAATAAAAAGGGCTTCCGTTAACCGGAAAGCGTGTTGAGACTTCATAAGCGTGACAACGCCAGTCGCATCTACAAGATGCTGTAACTCTTTGAATTCCACGTGCAAAAAAACCGCTGACCGCTTGCAAGGAAGCCTAGTTACTCCGTAGTTTCCGACCTACTATTCCACCAGAATATGGACATGGTTGAATTTTAAGATTCCACTCCACCGATTCGCTCCAATAAATTTCTTCTCGCATCATACGGCATGACCTAGCTCAACGCTTCTTTATGTTTTACATAATGGAGAGCAATGAGGTTCGTAATACCGTCGTCACGCGATAAGAATTCCATAAAAAGCAGTTGAAAAAACCTTACTAACAAAAAAGGGAGGCTTTTCCTCCCAAGTCCGGTCATGTTGTACGGTTCAAGCGCGGGCAGCACCTGACACCCAAACCAAGTTGTGCATTTCCAATTGGCGGCGGTTGATCTCTTCCTGCAGCAACTGTATGAAATGGTGGTCCAACTGTAATTCAACCGCTTGTTGATAAGCGTGCAACAATTCATCGTCAGTTAACATCCACATACTCCCTTCCCCCGCACCAAAGCTTGTTCGTATCCCAGGGTAGCATCGACAAACTTCGCGGGACAAGCGTCCCGGTTATCCATAGAAGCAGTGGATAACCTGTGAGCAAATTGTGGATTTTTCACCGGATCGCTGTTTAAAGTGTGTGTTTTGAACGGTATTGGCTGTGTATAATGTGGGTAACTTTATCCACAGGTCGGATGGATGTCGATTTTTGCTGAAGTGGCCGGCGCGCATCACAGCCGATGCATCGGAACCGTAGTAGGGGTAGATGTCCAGTTTGTAGGGAATTCCTTCTTTTTCCGCCAGATCCACCAACTTCTTGCGCAGGCCGTAGTGATACGTATACTTGCCCCAGAGTCAACCCAGACAGAAGGGATGAGTTAAAATAAAGACGAGGTGTTCATGATGCCGGGACGTAAGTGGACTGTGGACGAAAAGATGAACATCGTACTCGAGGGAATGGTGCCGGGCGCTAACATCAGCGAAGTATGTCGGCGGCATGGCGTGGCCCAGAGTCTGTATTACAGGTGGCGTGAAGCGTTTCTGGCCGGTGGACGAGCCGGACTGCAGTCCGGACCCTCCACGAGGGAGCAGGAGTTGGAGAAGGAACTGCAGGAGGCACGGGCCAAGATCGGGGAACTTACCATTCAGGTGGACGTGTTGCGAAAAAAATCGAATTGGGGCCGGAAGTAAACAGCCGTTCCTTGGTCCGTCAGCTCGCCAAAGAAGGGTTTCCGGCCCCAGTGATTGCAAAAGCGTTAGGGCTGAATCGGACGTACTGTTACAGCTTGCTGAAGCCGCCTGTGTCAAAACCCAAGCGGCCTTCTGTAGACAAGGACGCCTTGGTCAAGCAGCGGATCCGGAACCTGTGCGAAGAGTTCCCCACGTACGGATACCGGCGAATTCAGGTCATGCTGCGTCGCCGATACAACCTGCTGGTGAACCATAAACGGGTGTACCGGCTGATGAAGGAAATGGAGCTGCTGGTGAAATCGCCGAGGCGGGGCGCTTCTCGAACGAAACGGCGGGGGAAGATACCGGTCGCCAGGTCCAATGAGCATTTCCAGTGCGACATGACGAAGGTGTGGTGCGGGAAAGACGGCTGGGGATATCTGTTTGCCGTGATTGACGCCTATGACCGGGAGATTGTGGGGTACTCGTTTTCCCGGTTCTGCCGTACGGAGGAACTGTTGAAGGCTGTGGATATGGCGTTGAATTACCGCTTCCCGAACGGCGTTCAAGGTGCCGGTTTGACGTTGCGAACGGACAATGGCTGCCAGATGACAAGTCGGCGGTTCGTCCAAGCAATGAAGGCCTGCCAAATCAACCACGAGCGGACGGGGTACAACAACCCCGATGCGGACGGATACATCGAGCGATTCTTCCGGTCATTGAAGGAAGAGGAGGTCTGGCTGCAGGAGTATAGCAGCTTTGCCGAGGCGAAGGCAGCGATTGAGTCTTACATTCACTTTTACAACACGGAGCGGCCACATTCCGCTCTGGGCTATCGCTCGCCGTTGGAATTCAGGGAATGGAAAATGCAAAAGAACACAGCGTAACCAATGGTTGTCTGAATTATAAGTCTTACAAACTCTCTCTTAAAAGCCATCCCATCTGTCTTGACAATCTTGGGGTCAATACGCGTTGGCGCCCCCCTCTCCGTTACTGTGAACCGAGGCCGATAACTCCTACATCTGCCGCTCGATCCATCCGATCACCTCTTCCGTGAAGCCCGACGGGCTGGGGATGTTCGCCAGCTCCACCAAAGTATGTACAATTCGATCGACCCGATTTTCTGCCATCCTGCATCTCCTTTCCGGTTCATGAGCAATGTTCGCGGTTCAAGTGGAATTCTCGCAGTCGCTTGCCCCTATTTTACCACTCTCGATCGGTTTCGTAAGGCGGATCCGTTGGCCATCAGGAATCGTCGGGCAACACCTTTCGGCCGGCCGCAAAACGTGGTATGCTGGGGAAGGGGGCTGCCAATGAACCGTTTTATTCAGATCAAATCGCTTGCCGGCGAACTCAAGCGGACGGAAATCCGCAGAGGGATCAGTTACAAGCTGACCACGAAAGAGTTTATCCTGCAGCGGGAAGACCAGACGTACCACATTCTGTTTGAAGATATTCTGGGACTGATTCAGCGCGATACGGCAGACGGCCGTCCGGATGACAAAGGGACGCATAAAATCATCACCAACAAGATTCGGGTCTACAACCGCAGCGGAGTGTTTGAAAAAGGGGCCGCCACGCTGTATGCGAGCCTCTCGGAAAGTTTTTGCAGACTGTTTCTCGATTACCTGGAACGGTCGCATCTCCCAACTTCCGGATCGCAGTAAAAAAAAGAGTCGGCTGGGCCGGCTCACTTCACTTTGATGGGATTGGTTTTTTCGGATTTTTTTGGGAGGTGTTTCCATGCACTCACCGAAACAACCTGACAAGAAAGAGAGTCCTTTCCGGGCAATCGGGTTGGTGTCTGCGATCGGGACTGATCTGGCCCTGTCCGTGCTTGGCGGCGTCTATCTGGGAAAATGGGCCGACAACCATTTCGGCACGTCGCCCGCATTTTTGATCACCGGTTTGTTCGTCGGGCTGGCCGCCGGAATTTACGGAATGCTGCTGATGATCAGACGATTTCAATAGCTAGGACCGGTTCTGCGACTTCAGCACCTCGTCCACTTTCGCCAGTTCCTGCACAAACCCCTGCAGCACTTTCCTGTACTCCTCTTCCTTCAACCTATCGCCGCTCGTGCGGGCTTCCATATATTTGTCAATCATCAGATAGATATGACCCATCAACGCTTCCCTTGTCAGCCGGAGGTCGAAATCGGACGGCAGTTTGCGTTCGATAAACGGTCCTTCGTCCATGATCAATCCGTTGACATACAGGGTTCGCCACAGCTCGTTGCGGCTCGTGCCGAATTTTTCTCCGCGCAATCGCGCCGTTTCAATCAGCCATTCGATCGCTTGTACCAGGCGGCCATCGCCTTTTTTGATTCGCATGTAGTCGATGTGCAGTTGGTAGTATGTCGCCTGCTCGTATACATAAAATGTGACCGTTTCCTCATTTTGTAAAAGCGACACCGCCATCATTTTGCCCCGCATTTTTTCCTCGACCATCAGGCCCAACTTGTGGATCATCCGTTTCCACCTGACAAAATCGTCGCGCGACACATCCCCCGCCACATTCCGAAAAATCACGATTTCATCCGGCACAGCCTCCCCCTCCTTCTGCTGCCAGAGGCTGATTTTGTATATCATATGAGCCGCGGACAAAAAAGTGAAAGACGGGTTTGACAAGCAATTTTAACAGATTTTCCGCCTGCGTTGTGTTACGATAAAAACGAACGTTGACAGAATGGAGGATCACACGATGCACCCGTTTCGTATCAGTCGATATACCAGGCAAAGGATTCTGTTGGCACTGGCTGCGTTGGTGCTCGGAACCGGGCTTGCCGCTTGCGGAGAAAGCGCTTCCGGCGACCATCACCATGCGGGAACTGCTTCCGGAACGCCTGCTGGACAAGCGACCGGCGAGCTGCCGGCACAGGGGCAAATCGCCAATTTTACACTGGAGAACTCGGCCGACAAACGACCGGTGTCACTTGATTCCGACCTGAAAGCCAAGGCGAAGCTGGTGTACTTTTTCTATACGAACTGCCCGGATGTGTGCCCGATCACAACCAAGCGGATGGCGGACATTCTCGGCAAACTGAAACAGCAGGGACTCGACGCTGAAGTGAAACTGATCTCGATCACGGTCGATCCGAAGCGCGATACGCCGGAAGCCATCCAACAATTTGCGAAAAAATTCGATGCGGACCCGAAAACCTGGGTGTTCCTGCGCGGCACGAAAGAACAAACGGACGCGGTCATGCAGCAGTTCCACGTATCGGCGGAAGAAACGATGAGCCACGAGATCATGCACAACGACCGCCTGTTTTTGCTCGATGAGAAAAATCAAATGCGCGCTTCATATGTGATGAGCACAGGTGTGAAGGACGAGGAAGTCATCCGCGACATCAAACAGCTGCTTGGAAAATAAAAACGGCCCCGGCAAGCAGGCCGGGGTTCTCTTGCAGGTTGCATGCAGATAGGAGGGGAAACCGGGATGAAACGGGTGAAAACAGCCTTTTTGAATCACTCCAGCGCATCCAGCAACCGTTGATTCTCTGCCCGCGTACGGACCGCGATGCGAAAATAGGTCCCATCCAGCCCCGCAAACGACCTGCAATCGCGTACAAACAACCCCTTCGCGGCCAGTTTCGGCCACCACTTGCCGATTTCCACGTCGTCCCGTTGCACGAGCAGAAAATTCGCATCGGAGGGCACCACCCGATAGCCCTTGTCCCGCAGCCGTTGTGCCAGATACTCCCTCTCGATCTGCAGCCACTCGATCGTGGACCGCTGAAAATCCGCATCCGCCAGCCCCGCGGCGGCAGCCGCCTGCGCCAGTGTATTGACCGACCACGGGATTTGCAACTCGCGCATTTTTGGAATGGCTTGTTCAGCCGCAGCCACATACCCGATGCGAATGCCGGGAATCGCAAAGAACTTGGTCAGAGAGCGAATGACCACCAGCTTGTCCGCGACGGGCACCTGGCTGATCAAACTGCGTGTCTCGTCATCCGGCAGAAAATCGAGAAACGCCTCGTCGACCAGCAACCACTTGTCCATCTCTTTGGCTGCCGCCAGCAATCTGTCCAAAATGGCCGGCTCGACGCACCGTCCCGTGGGATTGTTCGGATTGGCGAGAACCAGCATATCGACCTCGTGCAGCACCCGCATCAGTGGTTCCGGCTCGACTGCAAAACCGGTTTCAGCCGTTAGCGGAACCCGCACAATCTCCGCCCCCTCCACCCGGGCGGCCTGTTCGTATTCGCGGAATGCGGGCGCGACAGTCGCAACGCGCCGCGGGCGAATCAGCCGCATCGCCAGAAAAATAAGCTCCGCGGCCCCATTCCCGAGCAAAAAGTGGCTTTCCGGCAGCGCCCATTTTTTTGCCAATGCGGACAGCACATCCTGCCCAAGCGGATCAGGATAGTCGACGATGCGAGGGAGCGCCTGCTGAATCGCCTGCATAACCGATACGGGCGGCCCAAGCGGATTCAGATTCGCACTGAAGTCGACCATTTCCTCGCGGCTCCATCCCCATTCCCGCTGGTAGCGGGTGATATTGCCTCCATGCTGCACGGTATCACTTCCCCTTCATCGTGCCAGAATCGCGGTCGCTGCCAATAAAAAAACCGCCTCCGTCAGTTCGCAGAGCGCCCCGTATGTATCGCCCGTCAGACCGCCCAGCGAGCGAACCATGCTCCGGGTGAACCACCAGAACACCAGCCAGCAGACGCAGAGCACGACAAATCCTTTCACTTGCCACAAAATCAGCGGCAAACTCAACACCATCCCCGTCCCCAGTAGCTGGGCAACCGGCACCCGGCCGGCCAGCGCAACCCCCATTCCCTCTTGCCGGGCGGGCGGGTAATGAGCGATCGCCCACACCATCGCAAACCGGCCGACCGCCGGCATCAGGAGAAGAACTCCTGGAAAATGGGGGCCGGCAGTTGTGAACAACGCCCATTTTAACGCAAACAGGCAGACAAACGAGATGACGCCCATCGCGCCGACCCGGCTGTCTTTCATGATCGCCAGCTTCCGTTCGCGGTCGCGGCCGCTCAACAGCCCGTCCGCCGTGTCCATCAGGCCGTCGAGATGCAGGCCGCCGGTCACTGCAATCTCCGCGATCACCAGCAGGACACCGGCAACCACGGCAGGCAGGAAGGCGAAAAACAAATGAGACAATCCAACCAGAATGCCGCCGATCAGCAGCCCTACATACGGGTACCAGCGGACGCTCCGAACAAACGCCGTTTCATCGAATGGGGCCGGTTCGGCCGCCGGCTTCTCCGGCCACGGAAGGCGTGTCAGAAACTGAACGGCCATTTTCCATTCCTGTACGATACGCAAAACGGGGTCACCTCCCGACTGGATACGCTGCTCCTGCCGCCGCCAACATCCACCATACGATACCGCCGGCGGCCAACATCAAGCCTGCACTGACATACAAAATACGGATCGTCTGCCGGATGTGGATCGGGGCCAGTTCGTGCAGAGGTTCTCCCATGTAGGCGCGAAACGACTCCCGTCCGTGATAGATGTTGCGCCCGCCGAGCCGGATGCCGAGCGCCCCGGCCACCCCCGATTCCGGGATGCCGCTGTTCGGGCTTGGGTGTTTGGCCGCATCCCGCCGGATCGTCCGCCAGGCACCGGCGGCCGAATGGCGCAGAATCCAGGCGGCTGCCACGACCAACAAACCGGTAATCCGGGCGGGAATCCAGTTTAACAGATCATCGAGTCGGGCCGATGCCCATCCAAAATGCAGGTAACGATCATTCTTGTAGCCGACCATTGAATCAAGCGTGTTGGCCGCCCGGTATACCATCGCCAGCGGAGCGCCGCCGAGCATCGCATAAAAAAGCGGCGCCACCACAGCGTCCACAATATTTTCCGCGACGCTTTCCACGGCGGCCCGCACCACCTCCGGTTCCGGCAGTTGCCGCGTATCCCGGCTGACAATCCATCCGGCCAACTGCCTCGCCCGTTCCAGCTCGCCTGCCGCCAGCGCCCGCCGAATCCCGTTGCCCGCTTCCGCCAGGCCGCGAACGGCGATCGTCGTCGAGATGAGCCAGATGTTGGCGAACACGGCCAGCCACGGGTGAATGTGGCCGGCCAGCCAGAGCAAGCCGAGCACCGCTCCACCGCTCGCCCCCACGACCAATGCCGCAAGCAGCACACCGGCCCATTTTTCCCGTTTGGCTAACACCGTCGCATCCGCTTTCGCCGCTTCCCGCGCAGGCGCCCGGAACAACCGCCGCAAAACTGTCTCCAGCCAGCCGGACAGCTTGCCGATCCACACCACCGGGTGGGGCAGCCAGCGCGGGTCGCCGATCAAAAGGTCGAGCACAAATGCCACGTACACATCGATCATAACCGCACCTGCAGCTCCTTCAAATTCACCGGGATCCCCGCCATTACAGCGTAGACCGCATCCGCTTCGCGGGCGGCCAACTGGTTCATCAAGCCGAGTTGATCGCGATAGGCCCGCAGCGATTTGGATTCCGGCACGATACCCGCTCCGACCTCGCTCGTCACGATCACCACCGGGTGCGGATACTGTTTGCACGCCTGCAGCAGCTCTTCCGTCAGTTCGGCCACTTGTTCGTCGGATAAACAGACTGCTTCTCCATCGCCCGGTCTATCTGTTTCACCGTCTGCCGATCGCTGTACCGCTTCACCCAAACACCCGCCTGCTTTGCCTCGCTGTTCCGCCTCCCAGCGCCAGTTGTTCAGGAGCAGTGACAGGCAATCGAGCAGGAGGATTCCTGCGGAACCGTCCAATTCCCGTATCCGCTGGGCGACGCGGGTCGCCTCCTCAATACAGCCCCACTCAGCAGGCCGCCGGGCGACATGCGCGGCGATCCTCGCTTCCAGTTCCGCGTCGATCCGCGGGCAGGTGGCAATATAGGTGACAGGCAGGCCCGCCTGTTTTTGCAAGTTCGCACAATACGCTTCCGCAAACCGGCTTTTCCCGCTGCGAGAACCGCCGATTACCAGCACCAACTTTGCACTTTTGCCCACACGATCACCCGTCTCTCTCAAACGTCCCGATTCAACTCACCCGTCTCGCCGGCAGCCTGCGTTTGTACCGGGTGGGGCTATGCGGACCGCCTGATAGCGTTGCCGTTTCGTCAGGGGCCCGCCCCGGTCCGTTGCAACCATCGCAGTGTTCACCTGTTCTGCTCCCTGCTGTCGAGCGCCACGTTCAACGCCCGGCTGACGGCCCGCGCCATCAACGCTCCGACGACAGTCCCCGGCCCCGCGTATGGCAGTTCTTCGCCGCGGCCTGTCATTGCAACCACGACCGCATCCGTCGTGGTGCCGGTCGCCATCCGCCCGCTCGCCGGACAGCGAATGTCCCGTTCATAAAAAATCGCCGTTTTCGCCTCTGTTACTGTCATCACCGCATTCACCAACGCGGCATCGGACAGTTGTCCCTCGACCAGCACGATTATGTTGATCGTGCCCGGCCGGTAGGGGGCCGGTGTCCGGGTGATCTTCCCCGTTCGGTGCGCATCAGCCACCGCAGGAGCCGTTTCCTGCAAATAAGAAGGCCAAACGCCCGCCCGCCATGCGTTGCTGATACCGGCGGTGACAACGGCTGCGACGCGCAGCGGGTGGCGAGTCTCGGCCGGAGCGGTGGTGCCATCCGCCTGTTCCCGACTGGCAACAGGCCCTGCGCTGGATAAGCCGACCAGACTGAACGGCGCATCGTCCGCATCGTCGTGCGGCTCGATCGCCACCGCCGCGTTTTTCACATCCACCGCCGTCATGAGGCCGATCGTCCGCTCCGGCAGTCCCAGACGGCTTGCCTCGCGGCGCAAATCCTCGATCGGATCACTGGAACAGTAGCCTTTATTCACGGTGAAATTGAAGATGCAACGTATGCCCTCCTGCCGCCCGCCGTTATAAATCGCCGAACTGACGGCGGAGAGCGGAATCCCGCTTTTTACCAGCAGCCGTTTGTCATAGTGTTCCAGGGTTACATCCGGTACCAGCACTTGTCGTTTAAGCGGTTGCATCGGAGACGCCCGCTTCGTCAAACGTGGCCATTTCGGCGAGAACCCGTGCTGCCGCCTGCAGCATGGGCAGCGCCAGCGCGGCGCCCGATCCTTCCCCCAACCGCATTGAAAAATCGAACAGCGGCTCCAGATCCAACGCCTCCAAAACAACGCGGTGACCCGGCTCCACCGAGCGGTGGGAAGCAAACAGGTAGGGCCGCACGTCCGGTTCGATCTTGGCTGCGACCAGCGCCGCGGCGCTGGTGATAAACCCGTCCACCACAACAGCCATCCGGTGGGCGGCGCAGGCCAAGGTCAGTCCGGCCAGTCCCGCGATTTCCAGGCCGCCGATTTTGGCCAACACATCGACCGGATCGGACGGATCGGGGGAATGCAGCACGATCGCTTGCCGGATCACCTCGATTTTGCGGTTGACTCCTTCCGCACCAAGGCCGGTTCCGGCCCCTGCCACTTCCTGCACCGGTCTGCCTGTCAGAACGGACGCCACCGCAGCGCTCGCCGTCGTATTGCCGATTCCCATTTCGCCAAGCGCTACGATTTTATACCCTTGTTCATGCAGCCTGCGGCCCATCTCCCAGCCGACCGACAGCGCCCGCTCCGCTTCTTCCCGCGTCATCGCCGGCTCTTTCGCCAGATTTGCGGTACCATACCGCACTTTTTCGACCCATAGACGGCTGGCGGAGCGTCCGGCTGAATCGGCTTCTTTTTCTTGCACACCCGTGGTCGCTGCTTCCGTCACCTGACCTGCGGGAATATCCGCCTTCACACCGACATCCACCACATGCACATCCGCGTTGGCATTTCGCGCCAGGGCGTTGATGGCAGCCCCGCCCGCCAGAAAATTAAGCACCATCTGCACGGTGACTTCGGCAGGGTACGCCGAAACCCCCTCTTCCGTCACACCGTGATCGCCCGCCATCACGACGACTGCCGCCGGTGCCGCCGCCGGAATCGGCTGCCCTTGAATTCCCGCCAAGCGAATGGCGATCTCCTCCAACCGTCCGAGACTGCCCGGCGGTTTGGTCAACCGGTTGTGCCGTTCGCTTGCAAGGCGCATCGCCTCCCGGTCCAGTTCCCTGATCGTCGCCAATAATTTCCACATCCGGAACACCTCTGCCATCTCAATTGTCATCGATCCCGTATATAATAGGCCTAGTAGACGATGTACATTTCCATGATGCACCAAGGTGGGTTCCATGACAAGATTGATTTTGATCCGGCATGGCATGACGGATGACAACTTGCAATACCGCCTTTCCGGCTGGACGGATACACCGCTGAATGAGGCGGGCATCCGGCAGGCGGAATGCGTTGCCGACTGTTTGCAGCACCGGGTCCGGCAAGGCAAGCCGATTCACGCGATCTACGCGAGCCCGCTGCTGCGGGCCGCCCAAACGGCGGAGATCATTGCCGAACGGCTGGGATTGTCAGTCCTTTATCGAGATGGGTTAAAAGAGATGAATTTTGGAAAATTTGACGGGCAGCCGATCCTCTCCCTGTACGAGCGGCACAAGGAGATGGTGGATCGCGCGCTGAATCCGGGGGACGACGAATTTGCCTGGGAAGACGGCGAATCGCGTCCGCAGTTGTACCGCCGGATCGAAACGGCGATTCGGGGAATCGCCGAAGCTCATCCCGAGCAGACGGTGGCGATCGTCACCCATGCGGGGGCGATTGCCTATTTTGTTGCAGGGATTCTCGGCAAACGGTTGTCCGAATGGAACCGGTACCACGTCGGCAACTGCAGCCTGACAACCGTTCTCTTTAAAAATGGAATGTTTCAACTGGCCGAACACAACCGGACCGATCACGTTCCGGCCGACAAGTTGGCCGAATTCGTGCTGGCAGCGAAACGGCGGCTCGGCATTCCGATCGAGTAGGAGGGGGCGGCTAACCCCCGTCCTCTCACACCACCTAGCATGCGGGTCCGCACTAGGCGGTTCCAAAAGGTTGACGAAGTTCCAGATAACGTACAAGCAAACTTTTCAGCCCTTGTGCTTCCCAATAGGAAGTATCAAGGGCATTGTTTAGGTTGCGGGCCATTTCCCATGCCCCGCAACGGGAGTTGGCCATGATGTGAACCGCAAATTCCGGCACACCCAGTGCCCGTAGTTCCCGATAGCGTGTTCGCACTCGCTTCCAT